>NZ_JBHWUR010000160.1:0-12544 GCF_042737755.1 Streptomyces sp. NPDC059994 | reverse complement strand
GGGGGGGGGGGGCCCCCCCCCCCCGACTGCCGCCGAGCGGTCGGCCCTCCCGACGGCCGAGCCCGCGCCCGCTGCCGGCGGTACCTCCGACGTCCGGGCGCCGGGCGCTGTGCACCCCTCGCCCCCGGCCGGCCTGGCTCCCGGGGCGCCGGCGGCCGTGCCCGGTGCCCAACTTGCGCCCGAGGCCGCGTCGTTGGCGCGGGCCGCCGACGCCCCGGAGCCCGTCCCGCAGCCCGCCGCGCCCCCGGCCGCCGCGTACCCGGTCCACGCGACGGCACCCCCCGGGCATCAGGGACACCCCGTGCGCCCGGTGCGCACCGCCCTGCCCGGCGGGCCGCTCCGCCCGGCGGCGCAGCCGTACGGGGCGCCTGCCGAGGCGGCGGAGCCCGTCGTGCGCATCACCATCGACCGGCTCGAAGTCCGGGCCGCCCCGCAGCCGGCGGCCCCCGCGCGCACCCCGCGCCGCCAGCCGCGGCTCGGCCTCGACGAATACCTCAAGGGGCGGTCGTGAGCGACAGCTTCGCCGTGGCCGCCGTGACGGACACCCTGCGGGCGATCCTCCAGGGCGCCGTCGGCCGCCAGGTGCCCGGCGCCGTGGTCACCGCCCGCCCACCTGACGAGGTCACCGCCGACCGGCCCACCGCCGCCCTCAACGTCTTCCTGTACCGGGCCTCCGTCGACGGGAGCTGGCGCAATCTCGACCCCGTCGGCACGCGCCCCGGCGAGACCGGGCGGCCGGCGCTGCCGCTGGTCCTGCACTACCTCCTCACCCCGTACGCCAGCGGCGACGCCCAGGAGTCCACGGCCCAGCGGATCCTCGGCGCCGCCATGCTCGCGCTGCACGACCACGCCGTGCTGGGGCCCGAGGAGGTCAGACGGGCGGCGCCCTTCAGCGATCTGCACCTCCAGTCGGAGGCGGTGCGGATCACCCCGGTCGCCGTGTCGACCGACGACATCTCCAAGCTGTGGACCGCCTTCCAGAGCCAGTACCGCACCTCGGTGGCCTACGAGGCGCGTATCGTGCTGATCGACAGCTCACTGCCCGGCCGGGCACCCCTTCCCGTGCTGGCCCGCGGCGACCAGGACCGGGGCCCCGAGGCGGCCGCGAACACCGCCGGCCCGCTGCCGACACTGACGGGCATGACCCCCGGGACCGTGCGGCCCGGCGACGAACTGACCGTCACCGGGACCCGGTTCGACGAAGGGGACGCCCTGGTGCTGCGCCTCACCCATCCGCTGCTTGGCGGACCGGTGGACGTCGCCCCGCGAGAAGCGACCGCCGCCGAACGGGAGGCGGCCGCCACCAAGGCCCACTTCGAACTCCCCGGCGACCTGGCCGCGGGCACCTGGTCGGCGGCCGTGCTGCTCAACGCGGACGACGGCAGCCAACAGGCCACCCGGGCCCTGCCGTTGGGCGTCGCCCCGCGCCTTGCCGGACCGCTGCCGCTGGAGGAGGAACGCGAGGCCGACGGATCGGTGCGGCTCGAAGTGCGCTGCGAACCGCCGGTCCATCCGGGCCAGCGCGTCCAACTGATCGTGGGGGAACTGCCGTTGGGACCCCTGGACGCCTTCGCCAGCACGACGGACCGGCTGCGGTTCCGCTGGCCGGACGCCCGGCCCGGACGGCACGCCCTGCGACTGCGGGTCGACGACGTCGAGAGCCTGCCCGCCGTCGACGCGACGGGGCGCCCGGAGTTCCCGACCGATGCGGTGGTGGTGGTGGCATGAGGGCCGACTCCTCGACAGCGCGGGGCGAGTGGGAGGAATACAACAACCGTCACCTCGCCGACTCCCTCGCCCGGCTGCGGACCCTCCTGCGCGAACGCATCGCAGCGGCCACCGGCTCACCCGCCGAAGAGGCCGCGCATCCGGACCCGGCCACGGATCCGGACGCCACAGCCACGCCTGCCGCGGGCCCGGACGCCACAGCCACGCCTGCCGCGGGCCCGGACGCCGCCGCGACCCGGGCCGCGGCATCCGAAGGGACCACGGCACCCGCCGGTGCCGCCGGCGATCCGCCCCCGCCCCCCTCGTCGAACGCGCCCCCGTCTCTGCACGACCACCCCCCGGCGCTCGTCGGCCTGGGCGACCTGCTCGGCCTCTCCCCGTTCGAACGCGACACCCTGCTGCTGTGCGCCGCACCGGAGTTCGACCCCGGCATCGCCGACCTGTACGCCCGGGCTCAGGGCGGGCCGCTCGCCCCCCACCCCACTTTCGCTCTCGCGCTATCGCTCTTCCCCGACCCGGCTTGGGACGTGCTGTCCCCGTACCGGGGGCTGCGCTACTGGCGGCTCGTCGACGTCGACCGGGCGCCCGGGCAGCCGCTGGTCACCAGCCCCCTGCGGGCCGACGAGCGGATCGTCAACCACCTCAAGGGCCTCGACCACCTCGACGTACGCCTGCACGCCCTTCTGACCCCCCTCCGGTCAGCCCCGGCAGTCCCCGGCCGCCGGCCGCCGGCCGCCCGGCACGCGGCGGTGGACGAAGCCCTCGGCCACTGGCCGGACCCGGTGAACGGCGCGGCCGACGGCCTGCCGGTGATCCAGCTGCTGGGCGCGGACCGGGAGAGCAAGCGGTCGGTGGCCCAGGAGTCGGCCGCGGACTCCGGCCTGCTGCTGTACGGGATGCCCGCCCGGCTGCTCCCCGACTCAGCGGAGGAACTCGACGCCCTCGCCCGCCTGTGGCAGCGCGAGGCACGGCTGGCGCCGCTCGCGCTCTACCTCGACGCGGACGACGCACCAGGCGCCGACGAGGCCCCCGAGCGGTCCGGACAGGTCGCCCGGTTCCTCGAACGCAGCGGCGGCCCCCGCTTCGTGGCCACCCGCGAGGCCCGGGCCGACGTACCCGCGCCGACGGCGGCCGTCGAGGTGGCGCCGCCACCGGCCCTGGAGCGCGCCGCCGCCTGGGGCGCCGTCCTGCCGCCCGCGGACGCGGACCGGCTGGCCGGCCAGTTCACGCTGGACCTGTCGGCCATCCACGAGGTGGCCACCGCGGCCGGCGGCGACCCGGACCAGGCCTGGCGCGGCTGCCTGGTGCGCACCCGACCGCGCCTCGGCCCGCTGGCGCAGCGGCTGGACTCCCGGGTCGGCTGGGAGGACATCGTGCTGCCCGAGGAGGAGACGGCCCTGCTCCGGCAGATCGCCGACCAGGTGGCGCAGCGGGCCACCGTGCACGACCGGTGGGGCTTCGGGGAGCGCGTCAGCAGGGGGCTGGGCATCAGCGCCCTGTTCACCGGGCCGAGCGGCACCGGCAAGACCATGGCCGCCGAAGTGCTCGCCGGGCACCTGGGGCTCGACCTGTACCGCGTGGACCTGTCGGCGGCGGTGAGCAAGTACATCGGCGAGACGGAGAAGAACCTGCGGCGGCTGTTCGACGCCGCCGAGCCGGGCGGGGCGGTCCTCTTCTTCGACGAGGCCGACGCCCTGTTCGGCAAGCGCAGCGAGGTCAAGGACTCCCACGACCGGTACGCCAACATCGAAGTGAGCTACCTGCTCCAGCAGATGGAGGCCTACCGCGGGCTGGCGATCCTCGCCACCAACCAGCGCCGGGCGCTGGACACGGCCTTCCTGCGGCGGCTGCGCTTCATCGTGCCCTTCGCCTTCCCCGGGGCGGGGGAGCGCCGCGAGATGTGGGCGCGCGCCTTCCCGGCGGGCGCGCCCCTGGAACCACTGGACCTGGACCGGCTGGCCGGCCTGCCGCTCAGCGGCGGCATGATCCGCAACATCGCCCTCAACGCCGCCTTCGCTGCCGCCGCCGCGGCCACCGCCATCGCCATGCCCGCCGTCCTGGCCGCCGTACGGGCGGAACTGCGCAAGACCGAGACCCCGGTGCCGGAGCACGACCTGGTCTGGGCGGCCCCGGTGCCGAAGGGGGCGGGCCTGTGAGGATCGAGCTGCACATCGGCCGCCTCGTGCTGGAGGGCACCGACCCCGCGGACGCCCCGGCCGTCCGCGCCGCCCTCACCTCCCGCCTCACCGACCTTCTCACCCGGACCCCACCCACGACCCCCCACCACACCCACCGCCTCACGCCCCCCACCCTTCCCGCACCCACCGACCCCACGGCCTTCGGCCACGCCCTCGCAGCAACCGTCCACGCCGGCCTGACCCGCCCGACGGGGGACGGCCGGTGAGCACGAAGGCCCCGCGGAGCACCGCCGCGATGCCGACCGCGCCGACCCACGCCCCCGCGCGCCCGCTGCGCCGGGCCGCCGGGCCGGGCCCGGAGGAGCCCCGGCGGCCCGGCACATGGGTGCGGGACTTCAGCGGGGTGCGGACCCGGTCGGCCGATCAGCCCGTGCCCGAGGCCGGACTGCCGCAGCCGGCCCGGGAGGTGGTGCGCCGCCCGGGCGCCCCGCTGCCCGCGGCGGTACGGGCGGACGCCGAGCACCGCTTCCGGCACGACTTCAGCCACGTCCGCGTCCACACCGACCCCGAAGCGGCGCGCGCCGCCCGGGCCCTGCGGGCCGGGGCCTTCACCGTCGGCCACCACATCGCCTTCGCCGCCGGACGGTTCGCCCCTGCCACCGCGGCGGGCACCCGGCTGCTGACCCACGAACTGGCCCACGTCGTCCAGCAGGACCTCGGCGCCGCCGGCCACGCGGACGGCGCGGCGGCGGAGTCCGAGGCGGACCGCATCGCCCGCGACCCGGTGCCGGGCAGGAAGGTGCGGGTGGGAGCCCGGCTCGGGGTGCACCGCTCCGAGGACCACAAGGTCCTGGAGGAGGACAGCCGCGCCTTCTACTACCCGTCCGCCAACCGGCCCCAGAAGGACCAGCTGGGGGTCGATCTCGTCATGGGGGGCAGTGCCCCCGAGTACACGCAGACGACGAACCCGAAGGAAGGCGGGCGGGTCGAGGTCACGGAACGGGTCACCGGCGGCACCTGGATCCAGGTCAAGCGCCTCACGATTCAGGACGACATGAGCATGGAGGCCCTGCAGAAACGCATTCAAAAAGCCGTGAGTGACGCCGTCAACGGGTTCCACGAGGCGATCGCCCGCCCCGAGGCAGCCAAGAACTGGCCCATGGAGGGCGCGAAACGTGAGGGCAAGACGGCGCAGGGCACGTGGAACCGGACGGTGTACGAGAAGTCCGACGCCCTGCTGATCCACATTGAGGTGCCGGGTCTCTCGGGCAAGAGCCCCGCGGAGCAGAGAATCCTCAGGGAGACCGCCGAACAGGCCCGCAGCGGCGCCCGGTTCGGCCGGATCCCGCTCAGGATCGTCATGGTCGACCCGCCTCCCTCGGCGCGGGGTGTGGCGCTCGCCCGGCTCAAACTCACCGGCAGCCTGTCCGGGAAGCTGCCCACCAGCCTCAAGGTCCTGGCAGCCGTCTCGGCCCTCGTGAAGGTGTACAAGGCGGTGGAGTTCATCAAGGTCCCTTTCGCCGCGTACGACCAGATGCTGGCTGTCCAGTGGCAGGCCGAGCAGGCGGGCAAGGGGGAGCCGGCCATCCTCCGCGACGAGTCGGCGAAGCTCAGGAGCATGTGCGCCCTGCTCGTCGACGCCCGGGCCGAACAGGACACTTACAGCGAGCAGCTCCGGGACCTGCCGTCCTCGCTCGTGGCTATCGGTGCCTCGGGCGACCTGGACGCGATCCGCAAGACGACGTGGGCGCTCGTGTCGGCCTGGTCCGTCGTGGGCTCCCGGCTCAATGACGCGAACGCCGACATCCGCCGGATCGAGACCTACAAGAAACGTGCCGAGCAGCGCCAGGGCGCCGCGAAGAAGTTGTTCGACGTCGCCTACGCGGTCCGCGCCTTGGACGAGGGCGCCGAGGCGAAGCAGGCCCACCTGTGGCAACTGGGTGTGGACCTCCAGCACCTCATCAACCTGTCGGACAACGCCATCAAGGAGGCGACCGAGCTGCGGGACCGCCTCGCCGACGACGACAACTCCCTCATGGCGTGGGCCCGACTCCTCAAGGAGTGGTACTTCCACTTCGAAGCCCAGAACCCGCCGGCCCCCAATGCCCCCGCCGCACCGGCCCAGCCGTAACGCACCCTCCACCCGAGCGGAGACTGCCTGATGACCCCTTCCGGACCGGCCCCCCTGCGGGGCGGCATCGTGTTCCTCGACCCCGAGCAGGGGCGCGTGCTGCGTGTCGTGCCGTTCCAGTACAACCCGGACACGGTGACCCGGACGCTCACCGCGCAGGGGGTCGGGGACGAGGCGGGGGCGCGGCTGGAGGCGCTGCGGCTCAAGGGGCCGCCGAAGGAGACCTTCAAGCTCGACGCCGAGTTCGATGCGGCCGACCAGCTCGACCCGATGGGGTGCCGGTCCACGGAGGTGGGGCGGACCGGGCTGTTCGGGGCGCTGGCGGCGCTGGAGAGCGCCGTGTACCCGCCCAGCGCGCAGCTGCTCGAAGAAGAGAGCCTCGCCTCGGCCGGGATGATCGAGATCGCTCCGGTGGAGGCGCCGCTGACCGTGCTGGTGCTCGGCGCCCGGCGGGTGGTCCCCGTGCGCATCACGGAGTTCACCGTCACCGAGGAGGCGTACGACGGCGAACTCAACCCGATCCGGGCCAAGGTGGGGCTCTCCATGCGCACCCTCACCGTCGACGACGTCGGCTTCCGGCACAAGGCAGGCGTCCTGTACCTGCGTTACCAGCAGACCAAGGAGCGGTTCGCCGACCTCGTCGGCACCGGGGGGCCCGAAGCGGTGGGCCTGACCGCCCTCTGAGGCAGCCCCGGACACGACCCCGAGAACCCGAAAACGAGACCCCGAGAACCCGAGAACCCGAGAACCCGAGAAATGGCAGCGGATGTTCGACCCCACCAGCCGGTACCACGCCATCGCCACCGCGACCTGGACGGCGGCGGACGGGCGGACCGTCACCTACGTGCGGCGCCGCTTCCTGCCGCAGCCCGACGAGCTCGCGCCGCTCGGCGAGCACGTCGTGGTGGGCGGCGACCGGCTGGACCTGATCGCCGCCCGGCACTTCGGCGACCCGGACCAGGACTGGCGGATCGCCGACGCCCACCGGGTGCTGCGGCCCGACGACCTCACCGCAACCCCGGGCCGGCACCTGCGCATCACCCTCCCCGCCGGACTCCCCGGCATCCCGGCCACCGGAGCCGCCCCGTCATGAGCGCGAACCTGCGGCTGATGCTGCTCATGGGCGCGATGGTGCCCGCGCCCGCCCCCGCCGTGCTGCTCGACGCCCTCCAGTCCGTCCAGGTCACCAGCTCCAGCGGCGGGGCCAGCGGCTTCCAGCTGACCTTCGCCGTCGCCAAGCGCTCGCCGGTGATGCAGGTGCTGCTGCCCACGGGGGTCCTCGACCCGAAGACCAGGGTGGTCGTGGTCGCGGTGGTCGCCGGTGTCCCGCACGTCCTGATGGACGGCGTGGTCACCAGGCAAGAGCTCAACCCCGGCACCTCGCCCGGCACTTCGCAGCTCACCCTGACCGGTGAGGACCTCACGCTCCTGATGGACCTGCGGCACGTCCAGTGCAGCTATCCCGGCATGCTGCCCAACCTGCGGGCGATGGCCGTGTGCGCGCAGTACGCCCAGTACGGCATCGTCCCGGCCGCCGTGCCCGCGGTGATCAGCAACCTCCCGGACCCGACGAAGAAGATCCCCGTGCAGTCGTCCACCGACCTCGCCTATCTCAAGTCGATGGCGTCCGAAGCCGGTTACGTCTTCTTCCTCGAACCGGGACCCGCCCCCGGCGTCAGCATCGCCTACTGGGGCCCCGAGGTGCGCGCCGGACTCCTCCAGCCCGCGCTCACCGTCGACTCGGGTGCCGCCACCAACGTCGAGTCGCTCACCTTCGGCTACGACGGGCTCAGCCGGACCCAGTACACGATCCCGCTCACCGAACCCAACTCCAAGATCACGTTCCAGCTGCCGGTGCCGGACGTCAGCCTGCTCCGCCCGCCCCTCGCCGTCCGGCCGGCCCTCGCCATGCGCGAGGAGCCGGTGCCCGACCTCACCGGCCGCACGATCCCCGAGGCGCTGCTGCTGGGACTCAGCCGCACCTCCGCTTCCGCGGACGCGGTCACCGGCAGCGGCAAGCTCGACGTGCTGCGCTACGGCCACGTGCTCAGCGCCCGCCACCTGGTCGGCGTCCGCGGCGCCGGGCTCGCGTACGACGGCGTGTACTACGTGCGCAGTGTCACCCATGACATCCGGCGCGGCGAGTACAAGCAGAGCTTCACGCTCAGCCGGGACGGACTCGTCTCCAACACGCCGGTGGTGATCCCATGACCGAGCCCGCCTCCGCCACGAAGCGATGGGACGGCCTCTACCAGGGCGTGGTCGTCTCCAACGTGGACCCGATCCAGAGCGGCCGACTGCTGGTGCGCGTGCCCGAAGTGCTCGGCGACGAACCGAGCTTCTGGGCGGAGCCGCTCACTCCGTTCGCCGGCCCGGGCTGCGGGATGCACGTCGTGCCGGTGGTCAACACCGGGGTGTGGGTGCAGTTCCTGGGCGGTGACCCCACCCGGCCCGTCTATCTCGGCTTCTGGCGCGGCGGCCCGGCCGAGGTCCCTCTGGCCGCCAAGACCACCGCGCCCGGCATCCCGCAGATCGTGCTGGCGACTCCGGGCCAGAACCAGCTGGTGATCAGTGACCAGAGCGCGCCGCTGGGCGGCATCACCCTCCAACTCCACGGCCCCGCCGGGCCGTTCATCAAGATCGACGAAAAGGGCATCGAACTGTCCTGTGGTCCCGGCCTCGCCAGCATCAGGCTCATGGGCAAGCAGGTAATCGTCAACGACGGCGCCCTGATGGTGCAGTGAGGAGTACGCGATGCCAGGCCTGCTGTTCCACTTCGGGGCCACCATGACCTGCTTCCATCCGCCGGGACTCGCCAACATCCCGACACCCGTCCAGCAGCGCGTGCTGGTCATGGCGCAACCGGTCGCCACCAGCGCGGACACCTTTCTCGTCACCGGCTGCGGCCTGACCGGGACCGGCGCCCCGCCCTGCACGGCGATCAAGTGGATGGGCGTGGCCGGCCGGGTGTTCGTGAACGGGCTGCCGGCCCTGCTCCAGCCCACCCCGCCGCCTTCCCTCGGCGCCGGGCTCAGCACGAACGTGCCGCCTGCGCCGCCCATCGTGCAGGTCGCCCAGATCCGCGTGTGGGGGATGTGAGCGCCGTGAACCTCGACTTCCCCTACCGCATCGACGCGCGCGGGCGGACCGGGGCCACCGGGCACCCCGAGCACGTGCGGAACATGGTGGAACAGGTGCTGTTCACCACGCCGGGCGAACGGGTGCGCCGGCCCGACTTCGGCTGCGGGCTGCTGGACCTGGTCTTCGGGCCGGCCGGCCGGGAGGTGGCCGCCACCGTCGAGATGACGGCCCAGGCCGCCCTGCAGCGCTGGCTCGGCGATCTGCTGGCCGTCGAGACCCTCGAAGTGACCGTGGAGGAGTCCGCGTTGAACGTGTTCGTCGCCTACCGGCTGCTGGCCACCGGCGAGCGGCAGAGCATCCGCATCGACGGAGGGACCGCGCGATGACCGCAGCGGAGTACCGTCCGAAGCAGGAATCCGCGTACGGGCCCGTGGACACCACCTCGTACGGGACCTCGTACGGATCCCCGTTCGGATCCGCCTACGCTCCGCCGCCCCCGGGCGGGTCCGGATCGCCAGGGCAGGGCTGCGACAGCGAGCTGCGCCGCACCGCCGTCCGCGAACACGGCCTGGCCGGCATCGAGGACGTCTCGGTCGGGGCCGACCGGCGCACGCTGACCGTCGTGTTCTTCGGGACGCTGCCCACCGGGCTGACCCGGCGCGACTTCAGCGTCGAGGGCGGCCGGCGCGTCACCGGCATCCGGGTCACCGCCGTCGCCGCGCACGACTCCCCGGACGGGGACGGCGACCGCTGCTGCCTCCGGCTGACCCTCGACCGGTGCGGCGACACGTCCGTCTACCGGCTGCGCGTCTCGGGCCCCGGCCTCGACTCCCGCTACAACAGCCGGGAGTTCAGCTTCCGGCCCACCCCGGCGGGCCTGGACTGCGCACCCGCGGGAGAGCCCTGCCCGCCGCTGCCCGTCCCGGCACCCGTCATCGACTACCTGGCCAGGGACTTCCCGAGCTTCCGGCGGCTGCTGCTCGAACGGTTCTCCCTGACGATGCCGGGGTGGACCGAGCGGCACACCGCCGACCTCGGCGTCACCCTGGTCGAGCTCCTCGCGCACGTCGGCGACCGGCTGAGCTACCAGCAGGACGCCGTCGCCACCGAGGCGTACCTCGACACCGCCCGGCTGCGCACCTCCGTCCGCCGACACGCGCGGCTGGTCGATTACCCGATGCACGACGGCTGCGCCGCCCGCACGTTCGTCTGCCTGGAGACGCGCGAAGAGGTCACCCTGCAGGGCGCGGACCTGGCCTTCACCGTGCTGCCGCCCGGCCGGTACGCCGGCCCGACCGGCCCGGTCGGTCCGGTGCTGGCGGCGGCGGAGGTCGACGCCGGGCAGCGGCCCGTCTTCCAGCCGGTGCACGACCAGGGCATCACACTGCACCCCGCCCACAACAGGATCTCCCTGTGGACGTGGGAGGACCGCGAATGCTGCCTGCCCGCAGGCACGACCACGGCCACCCTGCGCGACATGGGGACGGAGAAGGGGAAGGGGCCCCCGCAGCGCGTGCTGCGGCTCGTCCCCGGCGACGTCGTCATCTTCGAGGAGGTGCTCGGCGCGGACACCGGATCCCCGGCCGACGCCCTCTCCGCGCACCGGCAGGCCGTCCGGCTGACCGGGGTCACCCCGACGGTCGACCCGCTCACCGGCACGCCCGTCCTTGAGATCTCCTGGGCCGCCGAGGACGCCCTGACCTTCCCCTTCTGCGTGAGCGCCCGCGGCCCGGCCGGCGAGGACCTGGAGGTAGGCATCGTCCGCGGGAATGCCGTGCTCGTCGAGCACGGCCTGTCCAGCACGTGGGCCGGCCGCCGCCCCGAAGTGCTGCCCCCGCCCGTCGGGCGCCGGCCCCACACCCTGCGGGGCAGTCACGTCACCCGGACCGCGCCCTACCCCCGGCCCGCCGACATCGCCGCCGCGCAGGCCCGGCGGCTGGAGCGGCTGCCGGATGCGGCCCGGGACCGGCTCTGGGAACTCGGCAGGCGGGAGGTCCTGCCCGAGGACGCCGACCTCGCCTTCCTGCGGACGCTGTTCGGGCCCCGCGCACTGGACCGGGTCCGCCTCGAAGAGCATCCCGGCGCGGCGCTGAAAACCCTGCTCCACCGCTTCGACGAGCTCCTCGCAGGCAAGCTCCGGCGCATCGACGCCCTGGCCCGGCAGGCCCGTTCGGGGTATGTGCTCCAGGAGGCGGACACCGGCTGGGAGCTGGACCACACCTGGGGCAAGGGCGCGTGGCGGTTGATCGCCCCCGACAACCACGCCCTGCACGGTCCGGCCCGCGAGGCCCTGCTCCCCGACCCGCGCGAGGCACTGCCCGCCCTGCGGGTCTGGCCTTGGAGGGACGCCGTGGACGAGCCCACCGGCCCGTCGGGCAAGGAAAAGACGGGGCACAAGTCCCATCAGACGCACGAGAGGCACAAGAGGCATCAAGCGCAGGAGACCCATGAGGCGCATCAGGGGCAGCAAGCCCAGCAGACGCACACAGGGCACACATCGCAGACAGCACAGGCTTCCCCAACAGCACAGGCTTCGCAGACCCCCGACGACACCGACCACCGCCCCGACCGGGCGGAGGAGCCCTGGACCCCGCGCCGCGACCTCCTCTCCAGCGGCCCGCGCGACCGCCACCTGGTCGGCGAGAGCGACGACGACGGCATGCTCACCCTCCGGTTCGGCTCGGGCGGCGCCGGGGCCGTACCGCCCCCCGGTAGCAGACTGGTGGCCGAGTACCGGATCGGCAACGGCCGGGCCGGCAACGTCGGCGCGGGCACGATCTGCCTCGTCTCCGCCGGCACGGGCGACCTGTCGGCCGTCGCCGACGTGTACAACCCGCTGCCCGCCACCGGCGGCACCGACCCCGAACCGGTTGCCGCGGTACGGCTCGCCGCCCCCCGTGAACCCTTCCGCCGCCTGCGCCGCGCCGTCACCGCCGCGGACTACGCCGCGCTCGCCGGCCTGCGCCCAGGGGTCCAGCGGGCCGCCGCTGCCCTGCGCTGGACCGGCAGCTGGTACGAGGCGGACATCGCGGTGGACGCGCTGGGCAGCGCCGACGTACCGCACCGGCTGCTGGCGGAGATCCGCCACGAGCTGCACCGCTACCGCCGCATCGGGCACGACGTGGTCACCGGCCCGGCCGTGCACGTCCCCCTCGAAGTCGACCTCGCCGTCACGGCCGAGCCCGACCACATCGGCGGGCACGTACGGCGGGACGTACTGCGCGAACTGCGGCCGGGCCGTCTGCCGGGCGGCCGCCGGGGCTTCTTCGACCCCGACGAGCTGACCTTCGGAACCCCGGTGCGGGTGAGCCGGCTGGTCGCCGCGGCCGCGGCCGTCCCCGGGGTCCGGCACGTCGAGGTGACCCGCCTGCGCCGGCTGCACGGCCCGCCCGGCCCCGCCCCGGCCCCGACCGCCCCGACCGGTCCCGCCCCGGCCCCGCCCGCCCCGACCGGTCCCGCCCCGGCC
>NZ_JBHWUR010000159.1:0-12747 GCF_042737755.1 Streptomyces sp. NPDC059994 | reverse complement strand
AGGGGCGCGGGGAACTGCGCGACCAGCCCCCACCGGACCCGCAGACGAACGACGCGCAGCCCCGGGAAGCCCCCCTGCCCGGGAACGGGCGGGGTGGGGAAAACCTCCCGCCGCACCTAGGGTGCACCCCGTGTACCTAGCCCTGCTCGCCGCCACCTGGGGCGCCGCCCTGGGGTGGCTGGTGCCGCGCGCCGCCTACCGGCTATCCGTCCATCCGGGCGAGCCGTGGCGGGACGTCTGCCCGCGGGGGCACGCACTGACCCGCTGGCTCGGCCGCCCCGTCTGCCAACAGAGCGGCGCCGCCTGGGGCGCGGCCACGGCCGCCGCCTGCGCCGCCCTGGCCACCGCCACCGGCCCCCGCCCCGAACTCGCCGTCTGGCTGCTCCTCCTGCCCCTCGCCGGACTTCTCGCGGCCGTCGACGCCCGCGTGCACCGGCTGCCGGACGTTCTCACGGTCCCCCTCGCCGCCACCGCCGCCGCCCTCCTCGGCGCCGCGGCTCTCGCCCCGCACCACGAGGGGTCCTGGGGGCACGCCCTGCTCGGCGGACTAGCCCTGGGCGGCGCGTACTTCGTGCTCTTCCTGGTCAACCCCGCCGGCCTCGGCTTCGGTGACGTCAAACTCGCCGTCGGCCTCGGCGTGGTGCTCGGCTGGTACGGCTGGGGCATCCTCGTCACCGGAGCCTTCGCGGGGTTCGCGGCGGGCGGTACGTACGGCCTCGGGCTGATCCTCGCGCGCCGCGCCGGCCGCCGCGCGGCCATCCCGTTCGGCCCCTTCATGATCGGCGGCGCGTACGTCGGTCTGCTCCTCGGCGGCCTCGCCGCGTAGGGCTGTCCCTGCGCCACACACGGCGCGTAGGCGCGTAGGGTCCGCAACATGGCGCAAACCATCCGTAACCACAACACCCGCACCTTCGAAGATCTGATCGCCGAGGCGGCGGCCGCCCCCGTGGACGGCTGGGACTTCTCCTGGCTGGACGGACGGGCCACCGAGGAGCGGCCGTCCTGGGGGTACGCCCATGCCATGGCCGCGCGCTGGGCCCGGGCCACGGCCGCGCTCGACGTGCAGACCGGCGGCGGCGAGGTCCTGGCGGCCGCCCCGCAGCTGCCGCCGCTCGCGGTGGCCACCGAGGGGTGGCCGCAGAACGTCGCCCGGGCCACCGCCCTGCTGCATCCGCGCGGCGTCGCGGTCGTGGCCGACGCCGACGAGCCGCCGCTGCCGTTCGGGGACGGCGCCTTCGACCTGGTGACCAGTCGTCACCCCGTCCAGACCTGGTGGCCGGAGATCGCCCGGGTCCTCACCCCGGGCGGCACCTACTTCTCCCAACAGGTCGGACCCGCAAGTGTGTTCGAGCTCGTCGAGTACTTCCTGGGGCCGCAGTCCGCCGACGTCCGGGGCAGGCGCGATCCGGGCAAGGCGCGCGCCGAGGCCGAGTCCGCCGGGCTCCAGGTGGCCGATCTGCGCCAGGAGAAGCTGCGCACCGAGTTCCACGACATCGGCGCCGTCGTCTACTTCCTGCGCAAGGTGATCTGGATGGTGCCGGGATTCACGGTCGAGGAGTACGAGGAGAAGCTGGAGGCGCTGGACGAGCAGATCCGCACCGACGGGCCCTTCGTCGCGCACACGACACGGTTCCTCATCGAGGCCCGGAAGCCCCTGCGCCAACCCTGAGCCACCTAGCATCCGAGCATATGGAACGGATGTGGACAATTGGTAATAAAATGTCCTCGCTGCGGGACGGTGCCGCCGCGATTCCCCGCCGCCAGGGCACGCGTACGGCACGGCCCGCCCTCCTCTGGTGGGGGTGGGCCGCCGCGCTCTTCCTGCTCTACGCCGCCGTCGGCGCCCGCCGCCAGGCGCTGATCCGCACCACCGGCTACGACCTCGGCATCTTCGAGCAGGCCGTGAAGGCGTACGCCCAACTGCGCGCCCCCGTGGCCCCGTTGCGCGGCGACGGGTTCAACCTGCTGGGGGATCATTTCCACCCCGTGCTCGTCGTCCTCGCGCCGCTGTACCGGATCGCCCCCTCCCCGTACACCCTGCTCTTCGCCCAGGCCGCCCTGCTCGCCCTCGCCGTCGTGCCGCTCGCCCGCCGCGCCCGGCAGGCGCTGGGGCGCCGCGCCGCCCATGTGGTCGCCTTCGCGTACGGGCTGAGCTGGGGCATCGCCTCGGCCGTGGGGTTCGACTTCCACGAGGTGTGCTTCGCCGTCCCGCTCGTCTCGTACGCCCTGGAGGCGCTGGCCCTGCGGCGCTGGCGGGCCGCGGTGGCCTGGGCCGCGCCGCTGCTCCTGGTCAAGGAGGACCTGGGGCTCACGCTGGCCGCGATCGGCGGGTACATCGCCTGGAAGGGGCCGCGCGGGCTCGGCCTGGCGACCGCCGCCGCCGGGCTGCTCGGCAGCGCCCTGGAGTTCGAGGTGCTGATGCCGTTCTTCAGCCCGGCCGGCACCTACGCCCACGCCGCCAACCTCGAACCCGCCCACGGCTCCCTGCTCGCCACCCTCGCCTTCGCCCCGCTCGACGCCGTACGCCCGGAGGTGAAGGCCACCACCCTGGTCCTCGTCTTCGCCCCCGCGGCGCTGATCGCCCTGCGCTCGCCGCTGGCCTGGCTCGCCGCGCCGACGCTCGGCTGGCGGATGCTCTCCCAGAACGCCTTCCACTGGGGCACCTCGTTCCACTACACGGCGGTGCTGATGCCCGTCGTCCTGGCCGCCATGACCGATGCCCTCGCCCCCTACCGGGGCTCCGGCGACGCCCTCGGCAGCCGCCATGTGCGCGCCTCGCTCGTCACCACCGCGGCCGTCACGCTGGTGCTGATCCCGTCCTTCCCGCTCGCCCAGCTCGTCCACCGCTCCACCTGGCGCTCCACCGCGCACGTCGCCGCCGCCCGCGACCTGCTGCGCCGCATCCCCGACGGCGCCACCGTCGCCGCCTCCAACCGGCTGGTGCCGCAGCTCACTTCGCGTACGGACGTGGTGCTCTTCCCGACCTACCCGGTCCACTGGCGGCTGTACGACACCGGCGCGCCGGTGCCTCCGCCGGCCGCCCAGTGGATCGTCCACGACCGGGTGCCCGCCGAGTCCTGGCCGTACCCGCCGGGCTTCTGGCCGTACCCGGAGGACCGTCAGGAAGCCGAGCTGGTCAAGGCGGAACAGGCCTACGGGTACCGGATCGTCGCCCAGCGGGACGGAATCACCCTGCTCAGACGTTGAGGACGGCGGCGGACGTAGCGAGACGGGGGAGGGGCAGGCCAGGCACGGCAAGGGCGATGCCGGCTACAACCGCGGACTCGACGCGGCGGTCGACGTGGTCGGCGGAAAGTGGAAGCCCGCTGATCCTGTGGGCGCTGCACGACGGGACGTACCGCTTCGGCGAGCTCAGGCGCCGGGTCGACGGCGTCACCGGGAAGGTCCTCGTCCAGCGGCTGCGCGAGCTGGAGACGGACGGGATCGTCCACCGCGAGGTCTACGGGGAGGTGCCGCCCCGGGTGGAGTACCCACTGACCCCGCGCGGCCGGGCGCTCGACACGGCGCTCACCCCCTTGGGTGAGTGGGGTGCCGCACACATGGAGTGGATCCTGGATGTGAAGTCGTGCTCGCGCGGTGTGGCCTGAGCCGGTTTGCACCGCTCTGACCTGCACGGTCAAAGAAGCGTTTCGCCGCCGGGTCCCCCTTGGGGGTACCCGGCGGCGGTGCCTCCGCCGTGCCCGGGCGGTTTCGGAGCGTAGTTTCGGCACGCCGTTGCAGCCAGGACCACTTACGAAGGGTTATGGTGGAAACCCCCCCTCGGGCCGGTCCGTATCCCCCCCCCACGGACCGGCCCGTTTTTTCTTGGGACCGATCCGGCGCCGGTTCCTGTGGATCCGCTGTCAGTCGGCGATCACCTCGTTGATCAGCCGCGGCCGGCCCAGATGTTGGTGCCCGCGGTGTCCACGGCGAAGGCGTCGATCTCCTTCAGCTCCTCGGCCGTCAGCGGCGGTCCGGCGAGCGCCGCCACGTTCTCCTCCAGCTGCTTCACACTGGACGCGCCGATCAGCGCCGACGTCATCCGCGGGTCGCGCAGCACCCAGCAGATCGCCAGCTGGGCCAGCGACTGGCCACGCCGGGAGGCGATGTCGTTCAGCCCGCCCAGACGGCGCAGCACCTCGCCGCTGAGCAGCTCCGGGTCGAGCGACTTGCCCTGGGTGGCCCGCGAGCCCTCCGGGATGCCCTTGAGGTACTTGTCGGTGAGCAGCCCCTGCGCCAGCGGCACGAAGGAGATGCAGCCCATCCCCGCCTCTTCGAGCGTGTCGAGCAGCCCGTCGTCCTCGGTCCAGCGGTTGATCATCGAGTACGACGGCTGGTGGATGAGCGCCGGGACGCCCATCTCCTTGAGGACCCGCGCCGCCTCGGCGGTCTGCTCGCTGTTGTACGAGGACACACCCGCGTACAGCGCCTTGCCCTGCTGGACGGCGGACGCCAGCGCGCCCATCGTCTCCTCCAGCGGGGTCTCCGGGTCGAAGCGGTGCGAGTAGAAGATGTCGACGTGGTCGAGGCCCATCCGGCCCAGCGAGGCGTCCAGCGAGGACAGCAGGTACTTGCGGGAGCCCCACTCGCCGTAGGGCCCCGGGTGCATCAGATAGCCGGCCTTGGTGGAGATGATCAGCTCGTCCCGGTACGCCCGGAAGTCCTGGCCGAAGATCTTCCCGAAGTTGAGCTCGGCCGAGCCGGGCGGCGGGCCGTAGTTGTTGGCGAGGTCGAAGTGGGTGACGCCCAGGTCGAAGGCGCGGCGCAGGATCGCGCGCTGCGAGCCGAGGGAGCGGTCGTCGCCGAAGTTGTGCCACAGGCCCAGGGAGAGCGCGGGCAGCTTGAGGCCGCTGTGGCCGGTCCGCCGGTACTCCATGGAGTCGTAGCGGCCGTCGGCGGCCAGGTAGTGGAGGGGGAGTGATTCAGTCACGTTTCCCTGCTTATCACGGACTTGTGACAGGCCGAGTTGGGCCGCTGTGACCCGTCCGCAGTACTGTGCCTTCCTCGGGGGTGCCCCCAGGCCCGTCAGGCACTGGGCGAGGGCCGTGCGATGCCGCGGCGGCCCCCGGAAGCAACGAGAGGGTGGAATCGGTGAACTTGCGCGACCTGGTGTACGGGCTCTACGCACGCCGGGTGGAGGGTCGCCTCGACCACGACCAGGTGCCCAAGCACATCGGCGTCATCCTGGACGGGAACAGACGCTGGGCCAAGGCCTCCGGCGGCAGCCCCGAACAGGGGCACCAGGCCGGCGCGAGCAAGATCCACGAGCTGCTCGGCTGGTGCGCCGAGACGGACGTCGAGGTCGTGACGCTCTGGATGCTGTCCACGGACAACCTGGACCGGCCCGACAACGAGCTGATCCCGCTCCTGGGCATCATCGAGGGCGTGGTGCGCGACCTGGCGGCGGACGGGCGCTGGCGCGTCCACCACGCCGGCACGATGGACCTGCTGCCCGCACGGACGCAGTCGGTGCTCAAGGAGGCCGAGCAGGCCACCCACGACGTCGGCGGCATACTCGTCAACGTCGCCGTGGGCTACGGCGGCCGCCAGGAGATCGCGGACGCGGTCCGCTCGCTGCTGCTCGACGCGGCGTCCAAGGGGACCAGCTTCGAGGAGCTGGCCGAGACCGTCGACATCGACAGCATCTCGGAGCACCTCTACACGCGCGGCCAGCCCGACCCGGACCTGGTGATCCGCACCAGCGGCGAGCAGCGGCTGTCCGGATTCATGCTGTGGCAGTCGGCTCACTCCGAGTACTACTTCTGCGAAGTGTTCTGGCCCGCCTTCCGCAAGGTGGACTTCCTGCGCGCCCTGCGCGACTACGCGGCACGCCACCGGCGCTACGGGAGCTGATCCGTCCCGTCATGCCCCACCACGTCACGATCCGTCCCCACGGGTCCTGACCGGGAGTCAATCCCTTTGGTCCCCACCAAGCGCATATGCCTGTGCATGGCCGCGCTTGTTCGAGGGAATACCCCCTCCAGTTGAACGGCCAGAAGTGGCCGCTCACCCGGGAGGCCCTTTGCACCAGGACGCACGTGCACAGTGCACGGACGGAGCGGAGGGCCGGCGCTCGGCCCGCGCATCGTGGCCACAGCCCGGCCCCCACCCCCGCGACGCCGTCGCACCCCGACCTCTTCCGAGGGGGTACGTCCTTCCGTGGTGACCAGCACAAAGCGCCGCATGCCCGACCGGCGCACCTACGTCCTCGACACCAGCGTCCTGCTGGCCGACCCCAACGCCATGGCCCGGTTCGACGAGCACGAAGTCGTGCTCCCGATCGTCGTGGTCACGGAACTGGAGGCCAAGAGGCACCATCCGGAACTCGGCTATTTCGCCCGTCAGGCCCTGCGCCTGCTCGACGACTTCCGGGTCCGGTACGGACGCCTCGACGCTCCCATCCCGCTGGGCGACCTCGGCGGCACGCTCCGCGTCGAGCTCAACCATTCCGATCCCGGCGTGCTGCCCGCCGGCTACAGGTTGGGGGACAACGACTCAAGGATCCTCGCCGTCGCCCGCAATCTCCAGGCCGAGGGGTACGACGTCACCGTCGTCTCCAAGGACCTGCCGCTGCGGATCAAGGCGTCGTCGGTAGGCCTGCTCGCCGAGGAGTACCGGGCGGAACTGGCCATCACCGACTCGGGCTTCACCGGGATGTCCGAACTGTCGCTCTCGGGCGAACAGGTGGACCTTCTCTACGAGGAGGAGACGCTGTACGTGCCGGAGGCCGCGGGCCTGCCGGTGCACAACGGGCTTGTGCTCCAGTCCGAGCGCGGCAAGGCCCTGGGCCGCGTCACGGCCGACGGCAACGTCAAGCTCGTACGGGGCGACCGGGAGGCGTTCGGCCTGCGCGGCCGCAGCGCCGAGCAGCGCATCGCACTCGACCTGCTGCTCGACCCGGACCTCGGCATCGTGTCGATGGGCGGCCGGGCCGGCACCGGCAAGTCCGCGCTGGCCCTCTGCGCGGGCCTGGAGGCGGTCCTGGAGCGCCGCCAGCACAAGAAGGTGATGGTCTTCCGCCCGCTGTACGCGGTGGGCGGACAGGAGCTCGGCTATCTGCCCGGCTCCGAGGCCGAGAAGATGGGCCCCTGGGCACAGGCGGTCTTCGACACGCTGTCGGCGGTCACCACGCGCGAGGTGATCGAGGAGGTGACGTCGCGCGGCATGCTGGAGGTCCTGCCGCTCACCCACATCCGCGGCCGCTCCCTGCACGACGCGTTCGTGATCGTGGACGAGGCTCAGTCGCTCGAACGGAACGTCCTGCTGACCGTGTTGTCCCGGATCGGGGCGAACTCACGGGTGGTGCTCACCCATGACGTGGCACAGCGGGACAATCTGCGGGTCGGCCGTTACGACGGAGTGGTCGCCGTCGTGGAGAAGCTGAAGGGCCATCCGCTCTTCGCGCACGTCACCCTCACCCGCTCCGAGCGGTCGCAGATCGCCGCACTGGTGACCGAAATGCTGGAGGACGGCCAGATCTGATCCCGTACGTCCCAATTGGCGCCGCCCGCGAAGCCGTTGAGCTTAGCCGGGCGGCGCCTCTTTGTATGCCCGATCCGGCAAAACCCCTGGGGCGGAGGGGATGTGAGGTTTCACACCCAGGGAAGAATTGCCTTGCGGCGCCGCTCTCCGGCAGAGTCTTGCATCCGTCAGGCCCCGCATACGGCACACCTGTACCTCGTAACTCAATAACGTCGCCGTATGCCGCCCGAGCACCACGCGGCGCTCCCGCAAGGGAGTTGCCCACCGGGTCAGTTCCTCCCGTGACCTGAGCAGTTGGGAGGGGAGAGCCAGGGGCACGATTGCGTCCGTTCAGGTCACCAGTGCGGGCGCTGCTGGAAGGAAACCGTGTGAGCCGGATCTCGGTCCGGGGGTTCGCGGTGGCGTCAGCCACTGCGGTCACCACCGTCGGTGCTGTCGTGGGCGTTGCCTCTGGCGCGCCGCAGACCACTTCGAACGACGTCGAGGCGACCGCTGCCGACACGACGCTTCTTGCGGACATCCCCGCGGGCCAGCAGGCCCAGGTGCAGACCGCGTCCCTGACGCAGCAGGCGGACGCCCAGTCGGCCCAGGCGAGCGCCGCCGCGAAGAAGTCCGCCGAAGAGAGCGCACGCCTTCAGGCCGCCAAGGACGCCAAGTCCAAGAAGGAGTCGGCGGACGAGAAGGCGAAGGAGCGTGAGCAGGAGAAGGAGCAGGTCGCCAGCCGCTCCACGACCCGCGACCCGTCTTCGTTCCCGCAGCAGAGTTCGTACACGGTGGAGCAGGTCAAGGCCATCGCGCGGCAGATCGTGCCGGCGGACCAGTTCCAGTGCTTCAGCAACATCGTGAACCACGAGTCGACCTGGAACTACCTCGCGGTCAACACGGGTTCCGGCGCGTACGGCCTGGTCCAGGCGCTGCCCGGCTCCAAGATGTCCTCGGTGGGCTCCGACTGGCGGACCAACCCGGCGACCCAGATCAAGTGGGGCCTGAACTACATGAACTCCCAGTACCACAGCCCCTGTGGCGCGTGGACGTTCTGGCAGGCGAACACCTGGTACTAGGCCCGTGGGATCTTTACCGGTCCCGGCTGAACCTTTCGCGGCCCCTCACCGTCCTTCGGTGAGGGGCTTTGCCCGTGTACGGTCGGAGGTGACGACTCCGGGTGGGGGGAGTGGTGGGGACGCGCAGCGGGGGAAAGGGGAACGGCAGCATCATGTCGAAAGTGCCGGGGCTGCTCGGGGCGCTGGGCGCCGGTCTGACCCGTATGGGAGAGCGGCTGGACGAACGCCGCGTCGAGACCGAGGCGCGCGCCGACGCGGACGCGGGCCTGGACGAACCTACCCGCGGCGGCACAGCTCCGCCACGGGGAAACCCCGCGAGCAGTGACGGTTCGGCAGCGGTTCCCTCACAGGCGCCCGCCGCCGAGGACACCGCCTCCGCCGACGACGCCGCGTCCGCCCCCCAGGTCCCCGACCACGTCCCCGCGCCGCCCGCCTACGCCCCCGCCGTCGCCGCGCGGCCCGACCCCGTGGCCGCCGTGCCGTGGGGGATGCGGGTCGCCGCCGAGATCGGGTGGCGCCTCCTGGTGCTCGCGGGCACGCTCTGGGTGCTGATGCGGGTCATCAGTGCCGTACGGCTCGTGGTCCTCGCGTTCGTCGCCGCGCTGTTCATCACCGCGCTGCTCCAGCCGACCGTCTCCCGCCTCAGGCGGATGGGGCTGCCCAGGGCCCTGGCGACCGCCGTGACCGCGATCTCGGGCTTCATCGTGATGGGCCTGATCGGCTGGTTCGTGGTCTGGCAGGTCATGGACAACCTGGACACGCTCTCCGAAAAGGTCAGGGCGGGTATCGACGAGCTCAAACGCTGGCTCCTCAACAGCCCGTTCCACGTCACCGAGGACCAGATCAACCAGGTCGCCAAGAACCTCAGCGACACCATCGGCCACAACACCAACGAGATCACCTCGGCGGGCCTCCAGGGCGTGACCGTCCTCGTCGAGGTCCTCACCGGCATCCTGCTCGCGATGTTCTCGACGCTCTTCCTCCTCTACGACGGGAAGAACATCTGGCGGTGGGTGCTGCGGCTGGTCCCGGAGCAGGCCCGGCCGGCGATCGAGGGAGCCGGGCCGCGCGCCTGGCGCACTCTCACCGCGTATGTGCGCGGCACGGTGATAGTGGCCCTGATCGACGCGGTCTGCATCGGCGTCGGCATCTACTTCCTGGGCGTGCCCATGGCGGTGCCGCTCGCCGTCTTCATCTTCCTGTTCGCCTTCATCCCGCTGGTGGGGGCGGTGGTCTCGGGCGCGCTCGCGGTGGTGGTCGCCCTGGTCACCGAGGGCGTGTTCACGGCGGTGATGGTGGTGGCCGTGGTGCTCTTGGTGCAGCAGATCGAGGGGCATGTGCTCCAGCCGTTCATCCTGGGCCGCGCGGTCCGCGTCCACCCGCTCGCCGTGGTCCTCTCGGTCGCCGCGGGCGGCCTGATCGGCGGCATCGGCGGCTCGGTGGTGGCCGTACCGCTGGTGGCGGTGACCAACACGGTGGTCGGCTATCTGCGCGCGACGGCGAAGGAGAACGCGTTGCGCGCGGCGGAGGTGCCGGAGGAGAGGTAGCGCAGTGGTTCGTCTGCGGACCGTGCTGGGTTGCTCGCGCAGTTCCCCGCGCCCCTGAAGGCATCACGGCCGCGCCCCGTACGTAGAAGGGCCCCCGACGGCATCGTCGGGGGCCCTTCTACATACGTACAGCGCTGCGTGGTGCCGCTTTCAGGGGCGCGGGGAACTGCGCGACCAGCCACAGCGGACCCGCAGCGAACCACGGACCTACTCGGCCAGCACCGCTTCCGCGTCCAGCGTGACGCCCACGGCCTGGATCACCGAAGCGATCTTGAAGGCCTCCTGGATCGTCTCGCGGTCGACACCGGCCTTGCGCAGGACCTGCTCGTGCGAGTCCAGGCACTGGCCGCAGCCGTTGACCGCGGAGACGGCCAGCGACCACAGCTCGAAGTCGACCTTCTCCACGCCCGGGTTGCCGATGACGTTCATCCGCAGACCGGCCCGCAGCGTGCCGTACTCCGGGTCGGAGAGCAGGTGGCGGGTGCGGTAGAAGACGTTGTTCATCGCCATGACCGCGGCAGCGGCCTTGGCGGCGGTGTACGCCTCGGGGGAGAGGCTGGCCTTCGCCTCGGGCTCCAGCTCGCGCAGGACCTTCGGCGAGCGCGAGGCGATGGCGCAGGCGAGGACGGTGCCCCACAGCTGCTGGGCCGGGAGCTCGCTGTTGCCGATGACCGAGCCGAGGTTCAGCTTCAGGTCCTTGGCGTAGGCCGGGAGAGCTGACTTCAGTTCGTCGAGAGCCATGTCAGATCAGTCCGTTCACTCGCCGGAGAGCAGCGCGACCGGGTCCAGGGTGTTCTCGCCCTTGGTCCAGTTGCACGGGCACAGCTCGTCGGTCTGCAGGGCGTCGAGGACCCGCAGGACCTCCTTGGGGTTACGGCCCACGGAACCGGCGGTCACCATCGTGAACTGGATCTCGTTGTTCTGGTCGACGATGAAGACGGCGCGCTGCGCGAAGCCGTCCTCGCCCTCGATGCCGAGGTCACGCATGAGCTCGTGCTTCGAGTCGGCCAGCATCGGGAAGGGCAGGTCGGTCAGGTCCGGGTGGTCCTTGCGCCAGGCGTGGTGCACGAACTCGGAGTCGCCGGAGAAGCCGAGGACCTGGGCGTCACGGTCGGCGAACTCGTCGTTCAGCTTGCCGAAAGCGGCGATCTCGGTCGGGCACACGAAGGTGAAGTCCTTGGGCCACGCGAAGACGATCTTCCACTTGCCCTCGTAGGTCTTGTGGTTGATCTGCTCGAACTCCTTGCCGCTTTCCAGCGACACGCAGGCGGTCAGGTCGAACTCGGGGAACTTGTCACCGACAGTGAGCACGCGCTCTCCTTGCGATCAGGAAGGGCCCTTTTTGGGGGCTTCCCTGGGGGTTGGACGGATTACGGATGGTGTCACAGGAGGCATTGATCAGGGAAATAGCTAGACTCGGTCATCGTGATCGGAGGTGCTTATCAGTGGCTGTAGGTAATGGTGCGGGCGGGGTGGGCGGTACGGGCGCGGCGCCCGGGAGTCAGCGGGGCCGGACCGCTGTGAAGTCCGTCAAACAGCCGAGCCTCGCGCAGCTGCGGGCGTTCGCGGCGGTGGCCGAGCATCTGCACTTCCGGGACGCGGCGGCGGCGATCGGAATGAGCCAGCCCGCGCTGTCCGGGGCGGTCTCCGCGCTGGAGGAGGCGCTGGGGGTGCAGCTCCTGGAGCGCACCACACGCCGGGTGCTCCTGTCGCCCGCCGGGGAACGCCTCGCGGTGCGGGCGAAGGCGGTCCTGGACGCGGTGGGGTCGCTCCTGGAGGAGGCCGAGGCGGTACGGGCGCCGTTCACCGGGGTGCTGCGGCTCGGGGTGATCCCGACGGTGGCGCCGTATCTGCTGCCGACGGTGCTGCGGCTGGTCCACGACCGGTACCCGGAGCTGGACCTCCAGGTCCACGAGGAGCAGACGTCGTCGCTGCTCGACGGGCTGGCGGCGGGGCGCCTGGACGTCCTGCTCCTGGCGGTCCCGCTGGGCGTGCCCGGGGTGACCGAACTCCCGCTCTTCGACGAGGACTTCGTGCTGGTCATGCCGCAGGAGCACTGGCTGGGCGGGCGTACGGACGTACCGCGCGAGGCCCTGCGCGAGCTGGACCTGCTGCTGCTGGACGAGGGCCACTGCCTGCGCGACCAGGCGCTCGACATCTGCCGGGAGGCGGGGCGGGAGGAGGGGGCGGCCGTGACCACGACCGCCGCGGGCCTGTCCACGCTGGTGCAGCTGGTGGCGGGCGGGCTGGGGGTGACGTTGCTGCCGCGTACGGCTCTGCGGGTGGAGACGTCCCGTAACGACCGCCTGGCGACCGGGTACTTCGCGGATCCGGCTCCCTCGCGGCGGGTGGCTCTGGCGATCCGCTCGGGTGCGGCGCGGCAGGGGGAGTTCGAGGAGTTCGCGGGGGCGTTGAGGGGGGCGCTGGGGGTGTTGCCGGTGCGGTTGTGCCCCTCCCCGCCCGTTCCCGCTGTGACATCTGCGGCTCCGCCGCGTGGCCTCCGGGGGTGAGAGCCCCCACCCCGCCCCTTCCCTAAACCCTCCGGGGGTGGGCGGGGGTGGAGACGGCTTTCCCGGGGGCTACGCCCCCGGACCCCGGGGGGGGGGGGGGCCCCCGCCCCCCCCCGGGCGGGGGGGGCCCCCCGCCCCCCGCGGTTT
>NZ_JBHWUR010000158.1:0-13150 GCF_042737755.1 Streptomyces sp. NPDC059994 | reverse complement strand
TCCCCGCGCCCCTGAAGGGCGGGGCCTGCGGCCCCTGCCCCGCTCCTCAAACGCCCGAGGGGCTGAAATGCGGCCAGGCCCCGTTCTGCCTTCAGGGGCGCGAGGAACCGCGCGACCAGCCACCACCGAACCCGCAGACGAACACCAGGCCCAAAAGGGGCGCGACGAACCGCGCGAGCAACCCCCACCGAACCCGCAGACGAACACCGGGCCGAAAAGGGCGCGGGGAACTGCGCGCGCAACCACAGCCCACCCGCAGACAAACACCGGGCCCCAAAGGGGCGCGAGGAACCGCGCGACCAGCCACCACCGAACCCGCAGACAAACACCGGGCCGAAAAGGGCGCGGGGAACTGCGCGCGCAACCACAGCCCACCCGCAGACAAACACCGGGCCCAAAAGGGGCGCGAGGAACCGCGCGACCAGCCACCACCCAGCCCGCAGACAGACACCGGGCCGAGAAAGGGGCGCGCCCCCAGCGGGCCCGCGGACGAACCCGCTACCCGCGCCCCGGTGACCATCCCACGATTCGCTCGTTTTGCTGAACGTGGCCCCGCCCCAGGACATCCTCAGCCGCCCCACCCCCATCGGCATCGAGCAGGCCGAAGCCGCTCTCGTCGAGCACTATCCCCGGCTGACCCGGCTCGCCTATCTCGTGCTGCCGCCCTCCCTCGGGCGCAACCGGCGGGTGCTGACCGCGCACGCGCTGGTGCAGCGGTCGCTGCCCAGGAAGCACGGGGGTGCCGAGGCCGCGATTCCGGCGCCGCGGCGCGGGGATCCGGGGTACGGGTTCGTGCGGCGGCAGGTCGTGCGGCAGGCGCTGGAGGCCGGGCTGCCGTTGCGGCGGCGGGCCTGGCCCAAGCGGGCGCAGTTGCCGCCGGTGCTGCCGCAGGTGTGGGGGCTGCGGCTGTTCCCCCGCTCCGGCGGGGCCGATGAACTCACCCTGGACCAGCGGCTCTCCGCGCTCAGCGGGCCCGCCAGGGCCGCCTTCGTGCTGCGCGGCCTGGACCGGCTCAGTGACGCCGAGGTGCGGAGAGAGCTCGATGCCCTCGGGGTCGAGGACCCCGACGGCGCCGTCGAGGAGGCGGGAGACCCGGGCGACGGCGCCGCGCTGCTCGAAGCCGCCGAGTTCGACCCCTGTTCCCTCCAGGCCCGGCCCACCGACCTGATGCGCCGCCGCCAGCACCTGCGCGCCGCCCTCGTCGCCGCCGCCGCGCTCGCGGTCTGCGGCACGCTCCTGGGGCTCCCGGGCGACGGCTGGGGGCCGGACGGGGCGGCCGCACCCTCGTACGCCCGCAATCCCGCCGCCGAGGCCGCCCTCGACCCGGCGCGGGTCGTCCGGGTGGACGGCGCCGTGTGGCGCACCTCGGCCCGTACCGACTTCTCCGTCTGGCCCGCCCGGGGCTCCCTCACCGGCGACTCCGCGCTGCTGCGGCGCGCGCTCGCCGTCTGGGCCAGGCCGGGCCGTTCCGTGCAGGTCTCGGCCACGCCGGAGACGCCGTCGGGGCCGCCGATGGGCGCGCCCCAGCTGCTGTACGCGGGCCGCGTCGACCGGGTCTCGGTCGTGCTGTTCTACGACGGCCTGCGGGTCGCCCGGTACGCGGAGCCGGTGGACGGCACCTCCGGCGCCGCGCTCGACTTCGCGCGCGTGGACGGCGCCGACGCCGCCTCCGCCGGGGCGCTCGTGGTCGGCCGCACCGACGGCAACGTCCGCTATCTGACCGCCCCCTGGGTGCGCGAGGCGGCCGTACGGGACCTGCTCGACCCGTCCGCCGCGCCCCGCCCGCTCCCCCGCGACCGGGACGGCGTGACCTCCCCGCTGGTCTCGCCCGCCCAGGCCCGCGACTGCACCTCCTGGGACGTGCTCCAACTGCGCGAGGACCGCGAAGGCTCAGCCGGGCGGCTGCTGACCGACCTCGGGGAGCTCGCGCCCGCCCGGCTCACCTGGGGGCCGCCGGACACACCCAAGGACGTCACCGGCACCGCCGCCCGCGAGGCCTGGGCCCGTACCGCGTGTCTGCTGCCGACCGTGCGCTCGCACGGCGTGCGGACCGTGAACGCTTGGCAGTTCGCCAGGCAGCAACTGCCCGAGGCCAACGGCACGGCCGCCTGGCTGTGCACCCGGGCCGACACCTGGTCCGGCGCGGACAGCCGGGTGCTCGCCCAGTTCCAGGCGCCGGGCGGCGGGAAGGCCACGGCGGGCGCGGTGGCCGCGCGCGCCGAGAACAGCGCCGCCTGCGGCACGCACGAGCCGCGTGTGCTCGCCGGGGTGCTGTGGAAGTCCCGGGGCGGGCACTGGTACGTGCTGGCGGCCGGCAGCGAGGACCTGTCCCGGGTGGCCGTCTCCGGCGGCGTCGACGCCTCCGAGCGCGGCCATCTGCTCGCCGTGCGCACCCAGGAGGACGCCCGGGCGCAGCTCGAAGGCCGCCTCGCGGACGGGACCCGGGTCGCCGCCCTGCGCTGAACCCGTGGACCCCGGTGACCGGTTCCGTACGAACAACTCCTCGCACCACCCTGTTGCCAGACGCCTACCCGTCAGTACATTGACGCCATGTCTAATACGCCGCAGCCCGCTCCGGTGGTCTCGGAGCACATAGAGCTCAAGGCCCGGAACGTCTCGTTCGAGTGGGAGAAGACGCCGCTCCACTGGATCCCGGGCGACCCGTTCACCGGCCACACCATCAATGTGCTGCACCTGCTGCTCCCGGCGGGCGAGCGCTGGTTCGTGCACGTGTACAAGCAGGTGCTGCCGTACATCCGCGACGAGCGGCTGCGCGAGGACGTCATCGGGTTCATCGGGCAGGAGGCCACCCACTCGGCCGCCCACGACGACGTGCTCCCCCACCTCAAGGCGCTCGGGCTGGACCCCACCCCGTACACCGCGCAGGTCGACTGGCTCTTCGAGAAGCTGCTCGGCGACCGGACTCCCCCACTGCTGAACGCGTGGGTGGTACGCCCATCGCCGGGGCGGGCGCGCGAGTGGTGGCTGATGGAGCGGGTCGCCACGATCGCGGCGATCGAGCACTACACGGCGTTCCTGGGCGACTGGATCCTCAACGCCGACTCCCTGGACAAGCGTGGCGCCGACGCGGTGATGCTGGACCTGCTGCGCTGGCACGGCGCCGAGGAGGTCGAGCACCGGTCGGTCGCCTTCGACCTGTTCATGCACGTGGACGGCGGTTACCGGCGGCGGGCCCGGACCTGGGCGACCGCGTTCACCGCGCTGGTCTTCCTCTGGCAGCGCGGCGCCCGGTTCTTCATGGAGAACGACCCCTCGCTGCTGGACGGCCGGGCGACCTTCCGGGACTTCCTGCGCGCCGGACGGCAGGGCACGCTGCCCACCGCCGCCGCGATGGCGCGCTCGATCCCGCGCTATCTCAGCCGTACGTACCACCCTTCGCAGGAGGGCTCGACCGCGCAGGCCGTGGCCTATCTGGCGAGCTCGCCCGGCGCCAACGGAGGCCGCTGACATGCCGCGTACGAGGTCCGTGGTCCTGGCGGCCGGGGCGGCGCTGCTGGTGCGGCGGGCGGTGCGCCGCCGTATCGCCGCGTCCCCGCTGTGGCCGATGCCCGCGCTGGAGACGCCCGTCTCGGGGCAGGGCGGGCGGCGGGCGCCCTCGCTACGGCTCACCGTCGCCGAACGGGCCGTCCCCGCCGAGGGCGTGGCGCTGCTGCGGCTGGAACCCCCGGCGGGCACGCCGCTGCCCGAGTGGCGGCCGGGCGCCCACCTCGACCTGGTGCTGCCGTCCGGGCTCATCCGCCAGTACTCGCTCTGCGGCGACCCGGCCGACCGTGCCACGTACACCGTCGCCACCCGGCTGATCGAGGGCGGGCGGGGCGGCTCGCGCGAGGTGCACGAGCAGCTGCGGGAGGGCGCCGAGCTGGTCGTGCGCGGACCGCGCAACCGCTTCCCGCTGGCCCAGGCTCCGTCGTACGCGTTCGTCGCCGGCGGCATCGGCATCACCCCGATTCTGCCCATGCTGAGGGCGGTCGAGGCGGCGGGCGCCGAGTGGCGGCTGCTGTACGGCGGGCGGTCGCGGGCCACCATGCCGTTCCTGGACGAGATCGAGAAGCTGGGGGCGCCGGGCGGGCGCGTCACGGTGGTCGCCGAGGACGAGGCGGGGCTGCCGGACGCGGCCGCGTTCCTGGCGGGTTCGGGCGAGGGCGCGGCGGTGTACTGCTGCGGGCCCGAGCCGCTGACGGACGCGGTGGCGGCGGCCCTGCCCGAGGGGCGCACCCTCCACCTGGAGCGGTTCACGCCCGGCGCGAGCACCGCGCAGCTCGGCACCTTCGAGGTCGAACTGCGCCGCACGGGCCGTACGCTCACGGTCCCGGCGGGCCGCTCGGTGCTCGCCACGGTCCGCGACGAGCTGCCCGACCTCGCGTACTCGTGCGAGCAGGGCTTCTGCGGAACCTGTCAACAGCGGGTCCTGGAAGGGGAGATCGACCACCAGGACGAGCTGCTCACGGACACGGAGCGGCAGGACTCGATGCTGATCTGCGTATCGCGCTGCCTCGGCCGGAAACTCGTGCTCGACCTGTAGGTACTCTGTTCGCATGACGACCGGGGTGCGGCGCAGGATGGGCGTCGAGGAGCGCAGGCGGCAGCTGATCGGAGTCGCGCTGGAGCTGTTCAGCCACCGCTCCCCCGACGACGTCTCCATAGACGAGATAGCGGCGGCGGCCGGGATATCGCGGCCGCTCGTCTACCACTACTTCCCCGGCAAGCAGAGCCTGTACGAGGCGGCGCTGCGGCTGGCCGCCGACGAGCTGGCGTGCCGGTTCGTGGAGCCGCAGGAGGGCCCGCTGGGAGCCCGGCTGCTGCGGGTGATGGGCCGCTTCTTCGACTTCGTCGAGGGCCATGGACCGGGCTTCGCCGCGTTGATGCGGGGCGGGCCCGCGGCCTCGGCGGGCGGCTCGACCACCGCCAACGCCATGATCGACGAGGTCCGGCACGCGGCGTACCTCCAGATCCTCGCCCACCTGGGCGTCCAGGACCCGCCCGCGCGCCTGGAGCTGGTGGTGCGCTCCTGGGTCTCCCTCGCCGAGTCGACGGCCCTGATCTGGCTGGACGGGCGCCGGATCCCGCGCTCCGAGCTGGAGTTGCAGCTGGTCCACGACTTCGCGGCGCTGGCGGCGGTGAGCGCGGCCTATGACGCGGAGATGGCGGCGGTGGTGCTGCGGATGCTCGCGGACGAGCCCGCGGACGGGCCGTTCGGGGACCTGGTGGCCCGGCTGCTGGCGCTCGCGCCCGCCGACGGCTCCGGCCGAGCCGCACCCGTACGGTGAGCGCGGGGCCCGCCCCCGTACCTTGATCACCATGACGACTCCGACGGACGCGCTCTCCCCGGGCCTCACCTTCCGCCTCGCCTCCGAGGCCGACCTCGCCACGCTGACCGGCCTGTACGACGGGGCCGCGCGGTGGATGCGGGGCAGCGGCATCGACCAGTGGGCCCCCGGCGAGAAGGACACGGCGCACTTCCGGCTGCGGATCGAGGAGGGCGAGGTCTGGCTCGCCCTGACCGCCGACGGCCGCGCGGCCGGGGCGTACGAGCTGTGGTGGCGGGACGAGCCCGCCTGGGGTGTGCGGCCGCCGGAGGCGGGCTATGTGCACCGGCTGATGACCGACCGCACGCTCGCGCCCGCCGGAACCGGCCGGGCCCTGCTCGCCCACGCCGAGCAGCGCATCGCGGCGGCCGGGCGCGCCCTGTCCCGCCTGGACTTCAAGGCCTCCAGCCCCGGGCTGCGCGCCTACTACGAGCGGGCCGGGTACGCGGTGGCCGGGGAGCAGCCGTTCAAGGAGGGCGGCGGCAGCAACTACGCGGTCGTGCTGATGGAGAAGCGGCTCGGCTGAACCGCGTCACACCAGACCGGTGAGCCGCAGGGCCAGCAGTGCCACATCGTCCTCGCGGCTGCCGAACGCGCTCAGCAGCGCGTCGCACAGGGCGCCCGTGCCGCCCGGGGCGTTCGCGGCCGCGAGCTGGCGCAGCCGCTCCATGGAGAGCGCGAGGTCGGTGCCGCGCGTCTCGATGAGGCCGTCCGTCACCATCAACAGGACGTCACCGGAGGCCAGTTGGTGGCGGTACGGGTCCGGGTGGTCGAGGCCGAGGCCGAGCAGCGGGCCGTGGACGTCGAGGTAGTCCGTCTCGCCCCGGCCGGGGACGACCAGGGGCGGTATGTGGCCCGCGTTGGCGATCCGGGCGCGGCCGAGCAGCGGGTCGATGAGGGCGAGGCAGAGGGTGGCGGTGGCCTCCGGGTGGTAGAGCTGGAGCATCCGGTCGAGGCGGCGCACCAGGACGGCCGGGTCGCGCTCGTCGGTCGCGTACGCCCGTAGCGCGTGGCGCAGTTCGACCATGACGGTGGCCGCGTCGAGCGAGTGGCCGACGACGTCGCCGACCCCGACGAGGAGTCCGTCGGGGGTGGGCAGCGCGGTGTAGAAGTCGCCGCCGATCTCGGCGCGGGTGGAGGCGGGCACATAGCGCACGGCGACGTCGGCGCCGGGCAGCCGGGGCTGGTGCTGGGGCAGGAAGCTGCGCTGGAGGGTGAGCGCGATGTGCCGCTCCTCGGCGGCGCTGCGCAACGACTCGGCGGCCAGCGCGGTGGCCTCGGCTAGATGGGCGAGCAGGGCGCGGGTGTCCTGGTTCCCGGTGGCGTGGACGGGGGCGGCCAGACAGACCGGCGGCTGGTCGGCGTTGCTGCGGGCCAGCATCAGCCGGGCGTCGCCGTCCTCCTCGCCGGTCGGCAGCACGCCGGAGGGCCACAGCGGCGCGGGCGCGATCCGCGACCGGACGCCGGCGCAGCCCGCCATGGCCCGCTGGAGCAGCGGGGCCACCGCGGCGGTCGTGCCGGCGTGTTCGCCCCGCGCCGGGCCGCCCGCGTGGAGCGTGCCGTCGGCGCCGAAGACGTAGGCGGCGGCCCGGCAGCGGATCAGGGCGGTGACCGCGGCGGCGGCCGTGTCGGCGAGCTCCTGGGGGCAACTCGCCCCGTACAGCGCGGTGGTGGCGGTGGCGAGGCGGGCGAGGCGGCCCGCGCGGGCGTCGGCGTCGTGGCGGAAGCGGGCGCCGCGCAGGGCGGCCCGGACGACGGCCTGGATCTCCTCGGGCTCGACGGGCACGGCGAGGTAGGCCTCGGCGCCCGCGTCCAGGCCCCGGGTGCGGTCGCGCGGCGTGGTGGCCGCGGCCGAGAAGTGCACCACGGGCATGGTGGCGATCTCGGGGTGCGCCTTGATGCGGCGGCACAGTTCGAAGCCGTCCATGTCGGGCAGGCCCACGTCGACCAGGGCCGCGTCGGGCAGGGCGCCGTTCCTGACCCGGGTGTCGAGCTCGACCAGGGCCGCGGCCGCGGTGGCCAGCGGCACCACCCGGTGGCCCGCGCGCCGCAGGACCGCGCCCATGGCGTAGCGGTTGGCGTCGATGTCGTCGACGACCAGCACGGTGGTGTGGGACGGGTTCACGGCGCATCCCCCGTGGGGCCGTCGGGCCCCGGTGGGCGTGGTACGGATCGGGCGGCGGGTACGTCCACACCGTAGCGCGCGGGCCGCCCGCGGAGGCCCCGGGTCAACTTCCCTGTGCGAAATCACCCTTGAGGGCATGGCTGAGGCCTTGGTCGAGCCCGGCGCGCGCCCCCCGGCGGAAGGCGGTGTCGTACGCCTGGTCCCCGAGGGCGGCCCTGGCCCGCCGCTCGCACTCCTCGCGCACGGCGGTCAGCCTGGGCGCTCCCATCTGGGCCTTGCCGACGGTACGCCAGTACTCCTGCCCGATGCCCAGGACCAGGGCGCCCTCCTCACCGTCGCCCCGGGCGGCCAGCGCGCAGGCGAGCAGGTCGAGGCCGAGGGCGATGCCGAAGCTGTCGTGGAGCAGCCGTTTGCCGGCCAGCATGGCGCGGGCGTGCTCGGCGGCCTCGGTGGCGCGGCCGAGCGCCAGCGCGGTGACGGCGAGCATGTAGTCGGCGTACGCCCGCATCCAGCGCTCCCCCCGGCTCGCGCACTGGTCGCGCAGCCAGGTCGCCTCGGCGGCGGCCTCGCGGTAGCGGCCGAGGTTGTTGAGGGCGTAGACGCGGGCGAGCACGCACAGGGCGAGGCCGGGCGAGAAGTCGTCGTCGGCCGCGTCGATGGCCGGGGTGCACACGTCGAGGGCGCCCTCGGCGTCGCCCGGCATCAGGATGGCGGCGCCGAGCAGATAGGCGGCGCGCAGCCGGGACTCGGGGTCGACGGCGCTCACGCACCGCCGGCCCTGGCGCAGCGCGGTCTCCATGTCGCCCTGGAGGAGGGCGGTCATACCGAGCGCCCACTCGGCGCGGTCGCGGCGCGGACCGGGCTCGGGGTCGAGGGCGAGGGCGCGCTCCAGGAAGCCGCGGCCCTCGCGCAGGTGCCCGCAGCAGAACCAGAAGAACCAGAGCGAGGAGGCCATGCCGAGCGCGGCGCCGGGGTCGGTGGCCAGCAGGTGATCGAGGGCGGTGCGCAGATCGGCGTGCCCGGCGGCCAGCCGCTCGTACCACTCGACCTGGCCGGGGCCCATCCAGTCGGCCTCGGCGGCGCGGGCCAGGCGGCGGCAGCGCTCGGCGTGGCGCCGGGCCACGGCCGCCTCCTCGCCGAGTTCGCAGAGCCACTGGCGGCCGTACTCGCGGATGGTGTCGAGCATCCGGTAACCGGCCCGGCCGCAGTGCGTCCTGGCCCGTACGACGGACTTGGCGACCAGGCCCGCGAGCGCGGGCCCGACGGCTTCGGGGGCGAGCGGGCCGCCCGCGGCGACGTCCTGGGCGGCTTCGAGGCCGAAGCTCCCGGCGAACACCGAGAGCCGGGCCCACAGCAGCCGCTCCAGCGGGGCGCACAGCTCGTGGCTCCAGCCGATGGTGGTACGCATGGTCTGGTGGCGGGGCAGCCGGGCGGTCCGGGTGTCGGAGAGGACCTCGAAGCGCGAGTCGAGCCGTTCGGCGAGCTGCTCGACGCCCCACAACCGCAGCCGGGCGCCCGCGAGTTCTATGGCGAGCGGGATGCCGTCGAGTCTGCGGCAGACGGCCGCGGCGGCCGCGGCGCGGGCCGGGTCCTCGAAGGACTTCAGCGACAGGTGCGGCACGGCCTCGACGGCGCGCTGCTTGAAGAGGGTGAGCGCGGCGCCCTCGGGCGGCAGCGGGGCGAGGGAGAAGACACGTTCCTCCGGGCGGCCCAGGGACTGCCGGCTGGTGGCCAGGACGGTGAGCCCCGGCGAGGTCTGCAGCAGTTCCCCGATGAGGTGGCCGCAGGCGGAGACCATGTGCTCGCAGGTGTCCAGGACCAGGAGCAGCCGTTTGTCGGAGAGCCAGCCGCACAGCGCCTCGGCGGCGGTGCGGGTGGTCTGGTCGGTGACGCCCAGGTGGTCGGCGACGGTGGCGGCGAGCAGTTCGGCGTCGCGCAGGGGGGACAGCTCGACCCACCACACCCCGTCGGGACAGAAGGCGCGGCGCTCGCGTGCGGCGCGCAGGGCGAGCCGGGACTTGCCCACGCCGCCCGGTCCGGTGACCGTGGCGAGCCGGTGGCCCCGCAACAGGCCGTCCAGGGTGGCCAGTTCCACCGACCGGCCGACGAAGCTCGTGGTCTCCGCTGGAAGATTCCCCAACACGGGCACAGTCTGGACCAGAAAACGCCTGGTCCAGACACGATGGCACTGTTCAACCAGAATCAGTCACAAAGAGGCCATGGGCGGTCAGTTCAACGCCATTTCCATGCGTGCGGAGAACATCGGTGAACGCCGGCCGGTCACTCTCGTACGCGTGCGGTGGATCCCCGCACCACCAGCTCCGGCTGGAACACGAACTCCGTGCGCTGCACCGGGTTTCCCCGGATCTCTTCGAGCAGCGCGCCCACCGCGGCCGTCGCCATCGCCCGCACGGGCTGGCGGACGGTGGTCAGCGGCGGGTCGGTGAACGCGATCAGCCGCGAGTCGTCGAAGCCCACCACCGACACCTCGGCGGGCACCGCGAGCCCGCGCTCGCGCGCCGCGCGGACGGCCCCGAGCGCCATCATGTCGCTGGCGCACACCACCCCCGTACAGCCCTGGTCGAGCAGCGCGCCCGCCGCCACCTGGCCGCCCTCGACGCTGAAGAGGGTGTGCCCGATGTACGCGGCGGCCTCCTCGGCGCGCAGCCCGAACCGCTCCCCCAGCGCGGCCGCGAACCCTTCGGCCTTGCGCCGCGAGGGCACATACCTGAGCGGCCCGGCCGCGAGGCCGATCCGGGTGTGGCCGAGGTCCGCGAGATGGCCCACCGCCATCGCCATCGCCGCGTGGTCGTCGGGCGAGACGAAGGGCGCGCGGATGCGCTCGTTGTACCCGTTGACCAGTACGAACGGCACCCGGCGCTCGGTGAGCGCCAGATAGCGGGCGGGGTCGGCGGCGGTGTCGGCGTGCAGCCCCGACAGGAACACGATGCCGTTGACCCCACGCTCCTCCAGCTGCTCGACCAGCTCGTCCTCGGTCGCCCCGCCGGGCAGCTGGGTGCAGAGCACCGGGGTGTACCCGTGCCCGGCGAGCACCTGCTCCACGGCCTGGGCGAAGGCGGGGAAGATGGGGTTGGTGAGCTCCGGAGTGACCAGGCCGACGAGTCCGGCGCTGCGGTGGCGCAACTGGGCGGGCCGCTCCCAGCCGAGGACGTCCAGGGCCGCGAGCACCCGCTGCCGGGTGGCGTCGGCGACGCCCGGACGCCCGTTGAGCACCCGGCTGACGGTGGCCTCGCTGACGGCCGCCTGGGAGGCGATGTCGGCGAGGCGCGGCCCGGATTCGGTCACACCGCCCACCACACGGTGGTGTCGGCGTCGAGCACGAACTCGCCGCCGTCGAGCGCGATTTCACCACTGACGCTGGCGAGGATGGGCTTGCCGGGCGCGGGCATGCGCACAGCCTCCCCGGTGAGGTTGACCGTACAGACGAACCCCTCGCGGGCGAAGGCGAGGACGCCTTCCGGCGCGTCCAGCCAGCGGACCGCGTCGCCCGGGCCGAGGCCGGGGTGCTCGCGGCGGGCGGCGAGGGCCGCACGGTAGAGCTCCAGGGTGGAGTCCGGGTCGCCGGTCTGCGCCTCGACGGAGAGCGCCCCCCACGACGCGGGCTGGGGCAGCCAGCTGCCGCCGCCGCCGAAGCCGTACGAGGGCCCCTCGGCGGTCCACGGGATGGGCACCCGGCAGCCGTCCCGGAACCCGTCCTGGCCCTCCGCGCGGAAGAACGACGGGTCCTGGCGCACCTCGTCGGGCAGGTCGGTGACGTCCGGGAGGCCGAGCTCCTCGCCCTGGTAGAGGTACGCGGACCCCGGCAGCGCCAGCATCAGCAGCGTCGCGGCGCGCGCCCGGCGCAGCCCGAGCTCGCGGTCGCCCGGGGTGCGCAACTGGGTGCCGAGGCCGGGCGGGTTGGCGAAGCGGGTGGCGTGCCGGGTCACGTCGTGGTTGGAGAGCACCCAGGTCGCGGGCGCGCCGACCGGGCGCATCGCGGCGAGCGAGACGTCGATGACGTCACGGAGCTCGGTCGCGTCCCAAGGGGCGCCCAGATACTGGAAGTTGAAGGCCTGGTGCAGCTCGTCGGGGCGTACGTAGTGGGCCGTGCGCTCCACGGTGGGCGTCCACGCCTCGGCGACGGCTATGCGCTCGCCGGGGTACTCGTCGAGGATGAGGCGCCAGGAGCGGTAGATCTCGTGGACACCGTCCTGGTCGAAGAACGGCATGACATCGTTGCCCAGCAGCTTGAGCTGGTCGCTGCCGCCGATGTCCGGCAGCCCGGCGGCCTTCACTAGCCCGTGGGCGACGTCGACGCGGAACCCGTCGACGCCCATGTCCAGCCAGAACCGCAGGATCGAGCGGAACTCGTCGGCGACGGCGGGGTGCTCCCAGTTGAAGTCGGGCTGCTCCGGGGCGAACAGGTGCAGGTACCACTCGCCGTCGGGGGTACGGGTCCAGGCGGGCCCGCCGAAGATGGACTCCCAGTCGTTGGGCGGCAGTTCGCCGTCGTCGCCGCGCCCCGGCCGGAAGTGGTACCGGCTCCGCAGCGCCGAGCCCGGACCCTCGCGCAGGGCGCGCTTGAACCACTCGTGCTGGTCGGAGGAGTGGTTGGGGACGAGGTCGACGATGATGCGCAGCCCGAGGTCGTGGGCGTCCCTGATCAGGGCGTCGGCGTCGTGCAGGGTGCCGAACATCGGGTCGATGGCGCGGTAGTCGGCCACGTCGTAGCCGGCGTCGGCCTGCGGGGAGGCGTAGAAGGGGGAGAGCCAGACGGCGTCGACGCCGAGGTCGCGGAGGTACGGGAGTTTGTGGCGCACGCCGTCGAGGTCCCCCATCCCGTCGCCGTTGGCGTCGGCGAAGCTGCGCGGATAGACCTGGTAGATCACGGCGTCCTGCCACCAGTTGGTACGGGGGCCGGCGTGGCCGGGGGTGGTGGCGGGGGCGGTGAGGTGCGGGGTCATTTTGTCCCTGGGTCGGTCGGTGGGTGTGGTGGGTGGTGGGTGGTGGGTGGTGGGTGGGTTCAGGTGCTGGTGGGGCGCCTGCGGCGGGCTGGGCCCCTCCCCGCCCCTTCCCTAAACCCTCCGGGGGTGGGGGAGGGGTTGAGGCGGGTTTCCCGGGGGCTGCGCCCCCGGACCCCGGGGAGGGGCTGCGCCCCTGCACCCCCTCGTGGCGGCTCCGCCCTCCGCACCCCTGGCGGGGCCTGCGGCCCCTGCGCCCCGCCCTCGTCTGTCCGCGGGCCGGTGGGGGCAGGCCGCGCAGTTCCCCGCGCCCCTGAAGACCGCCACCTCCAGCCCTCCCGGCGTGCAAGGAACGGGGCCGGAACCTCCAGCCCCCGGCGTGCAAGCAGAGGGGCCCGAACCCCAGCCCCTCCGGCATGCGAAGAGCGGGGCCCGAACCTCCAGCCCCTCGGCGTGCAAGGAACGGGGCTCGGACTTCCAGCCCCTCCGGCGTGCAAGGAACGGGGCTCGGACTTCCAGCCCCTCCGGCGTGCAAGGAGCGGGGCTCGGACTTCCAGCCCCTCGGCGTGCAAGGAACGGGGCTCGGACTTCCAGCCCCTCCGGCGTTTGAGGAGCGGGGGCCGGGGCGGAGCCCCGTAAGCGGGGTGCAGGGGCCGCAGGCCCCGCCAGGGGTGCGGAGGGCGGAGCCGCCACGAGGGGGTGCAGGGGCGCAGCCCCTCCCCGGGGTCCGGGGGCGC
>NZ_JBHWUR010000157.1:0-13601 GCF_042737755.1 Streptomyces sp. NPDC059994 | reverse complement strand
TCCCGGGGCACGGGACGCATCGGGGGTGCCCGGACTCGGGGTTGGCGCGCACCCCCGTTCCGTGCGCGTGCCTCAGCCGGTTCTGACGATGGTCCAGGCGTTGGGGTCGAAGCTGGGGACGACCGAGTAGCGGCAGGCGCTGTTGTAGTACGTGCTGGTGATGGTCCAGCCCGCGGGCGGGTACGTGGAGGCGCAGGCGTTGACCCTGGTGCCCACCGGGTAGCCGGTGAGCTGCATGATCCTCTTGCTGTTCGGGCTGAAGCCCGATCCGCAGCCGGCGCTGTTCCACCACTGGGTGTCGATCCAGCCGGTCGGGGTGAGCGTCGAGGCGCACATGTTGAGCGTGTCACCGGGCGCGGCGTTGGCGGGGGTCGTTCCGGCGACGCCGGCCGCGGCGGCCAGGAGGGCGAGACAGGCGAAACGGGTCCGCATCACGTTGGGTCTCCTCGTCAGTGCAGCGGGGATGCGCCGACGACGTCGGCGTCCGGTCACTTGCGCTGAGCAATTACTACCGGCACGTGCGGGCCTGCGGACAGTCACCTTTCGGCCCTGGCGACGAACGCGTATTCGGCCTTCGTTCGCCCGTTCCCCCCTGTGTGCTGTCCCTAGCCCACGGCGCGCTGCAGGCCCGTAATCGGGGCGCCCGGGTCGGCGACCTGGTGGAGCTTGAGGTCGTTCAGCTTGTTCAACTGGCTGAGCTGGGCTTTCACGGTGGGCATCTCGCCGCGATGCTCCGCCGGGATGGAGTTCTGCACGGGCCCGTCGAGCGCGGCGACCGGGGAGATGGGCTGGATTCCAGCCGGGCCCGCGGCGCTCACCGCGGACGCACCGAGGCCCGAGACTCCGGCGGCGAGGGCGAGGACTGTGGCGATACGTCGTGTTGAGATCACGCCCTGACAACGGCGGACCCCGCCGATGGACACGGCCGCGGCCCAGCCTCACCCGAGAAGCCTATGCCGGGGACTTCGGCGCGGAGGACGCGTCAGCCCCGCGCCGGTGTCCTGCCCTCGCGCGTCCAGGCCAGCAGTTCCTCTTCCGTCCACGTCGTGATGACGCGCTCGGCCGGGACCCCGCACTCCTCGGCCCGTACACAGCCGAAGACCTGCCAGTCCAGCTGCCCGGGTGCGTGCGCGTCGGTGTCGATGGAGAAGAGCACGCCCGCGTCGACCGCGCGCCGCAGCAGCCTGCGCGGCGGATCCAGGCGTTCGGGACGGCTGTTGATCTCGACCGCGGTGCCCGACTCGGCACAGGCGGCGAAGACCTCGTCCGCGTCGAAGTCCGACTCGGGCCGCCTGCCCCGGCCCCCGGTCACCAGCCGCCCGGTGCAGTGCCCCAGCACGTCGGCGTGCGGATTGCGTACGGCCGCGACCATGCGGCGGGTCATCGCGGCGCCGTCCATGCGCAGCTTGGAGTGGACCGACACCACCACGACGTCCAGCTGCTCCAGGAGCTCCTCCTCCTGGTCGAGCGAGCCGTCCTCCAGGATGTCGCACTCGATGCCGGTGAGCAGCCGGAAGGGCGCCCAGCGCTCGTTCGCCCCGGCCACCACCTCCAGTTGCCTGCGCAGGCGTTCAGGGGACAGGCCGTTGGCCACCGTCAGCCGGGGCGAGTGGTCAGTGAGCACCGCCCACTCGTGGCCGAGCTCCGCCGCCGCCCACCCCATCTCCTCGATCGGGCTGCCGCCGTCGGACCAGTCGGAGTGCAGATGGCAGTCGCCGCGCAGGGCCGCGCGCAGTTCCTCGCCGCCCTCGACGAGGGGCGCGGAGGCGCCTTCCTCCTCCAACCGCCGCAGATAGTGCGGCAGTTCTCCCGCCAGGGCCTCGCGCACCACCTGCGCCGTCTTCGGGCCGATCCCCTTCACCGACTCCAGCGACCCGGCGGCCACCCGCTTCTCGACCTCGCCGCCCGCCATCTCCTCGACCACGCCGGCGGCCGTACGGAACGCCCGTACGCGGTACGTGGGGGCCTGCGTGCGCTCCAGCAGGAACGCGATCCGCCTCAACGCCGTCACCGGATCCATCGACACCTCCGACCGCCCACCATTGTCCGTCGGCCAGTCGCCACGCGCCTCCTGTACGGGGCCGGGCGACGCGGCGGCGGGGCACCCCCGCTCGGGGTGCCCCGCCGTTCGTGCTGTCGCGTGCGGGCGACGAAGCGTGCTCGTCGGTCAGAAGTTGAACACGATGCCCTGGCCCGCCTGCTTCTGGCAGGGGTTGCCGAAGGTGTGCCGGTAGGAAACGCGCTGGCCGCCCCAGACGCCGTCGGCGGTGACGGTCATCGGCTTCCACTCCTTGGTACACACCACACCGAGCGGCGGGCCGGCCGTGATCGCGGCGAAGTCGCCCTGGTTGTGGTCGAGCTCCGCGCAGGCCTGCTTGGCGGCCGGGTGCGTGCCGGAGGAGGTGGGTGCGCAGCTGAGCGTCACCGCGCGAAGGACGGACGCACCGTCGTCGCCCGTGCCCGGCGCCACGGTCAGGACGAGCGCGGACGGCGGGTAGAGGCTCATTGCGGCACCCCGGGTGTCGTGCTGATCGGCGCCGGCCGCACCCGGTACGGCAACCGCTGCACCGGCGAGCGCCAGCGCGGCCACCAGAGTCGTACGCCCAAGCGTCTTACGCATATCGAACACTCCTGTCATTCAGGGACCTGCGAACGAGCCCGAGTCTTGTCCAGTCCCGGGGGTGCCGCAGACCGCCGTATACAAATCCGGTCACACTCCGCCACGCCACGATCGCTCGAAGTTGCAGGCCACAGCCATCCGAACGGTCGGACGGGCTGATGGGCGCCCGTAGAGAAGAAGGCGCAAAGCCGCCTCTACTTTGCTTTCTAAAGCAACGAGAACATTGAATCTTTAATAGTGAGGTTTCGATTCGATTTCATTCTCGGTCCGCGATCAGGCCCTCCACCTGTACCTTCGGCGCCTCCGGACGTGCGCGCACCCCGGGCGGGCCGCAGAGTGGGGACGGTGCCGCGCTCGCCGTGCCCGGCCCGCCCGGCGCCCACGGGCCCACACGAAGGAGCAGCACACGATGGAACACCACATCGTCGCCGAGATGACCGAGCCCGGCGGCAGCACACTGAAGGAGTGGCACATGGTCCGCGCCGGTCAGAGCGTGTCCATGTGCGGCCGGGAACTCAACATGAACGAGCAGGAATTGCCGGCCGACGCCTGGGGGACCGAGCAGACGCGGCCGTTCTGTCACACCTGCGGCGCCCTGTTCCTGCGCGAAGTGCCGTGAAACAGGGCGCCGGTGCCGTACCCGCCCGCCGCTATCCGCGCGCGACCGCGGCCAGCGGGAGCAGCGGGCGGCGTGTCGCCGCGGTGGGCGGGCGCTGCGCCTCGGGCAGCGCCCTCAGGGGGCGCACCCGGACCAGGGCCTGCGCGTCGGGCGCCTCGGCCCGCAGCGTGAACCAGACGACCTTGCCGTCGGCCGTGCCGTGGGTGCCCCAGCTGTCGCTGAGCGAGGCCACCATGGCCAGGCCCCGGCCGCGGCTCTCCAGCGGCTCGCCGCCGCCGAGGACGGGCAGACGGGGGTCGTGGTCGAGGACGGCGGCGGTCAGGCGCCGTCCCGTCCACCGCAGTTCGAGCGTGCAGCGCTTGTCACCCTCGGTGTGCCGGAAGACGTTGGTCAGCAGCTCGCACACGCCGAGGCTGACCGGCTGGATCAGGCACTCCAGCTTCCAGTACCGAAGGTGTGCGGCGACGATCCGGCGGATCTGCGGCACCCGTTCGGGGGCGGCTTCGAGATCCAGGGTGTACTGACGGTTCACTTCCACGACCACGCCCACGACTGCGCTCCTCATCAGGACGGCCGGCGGACCGGCTGCCGCTTCGACAATGACAGCCCCGAGAAAGCGGAAAGTAGTCATTCGGATACAGAGGGAACGCAATCAGCGTGACCCCATCCGGGTGAACGCGCAACACAGGCGGCACGACGGCGCCGGCCCGGGCCGGTCCGGGCCCGTCCGGGCAAGGAAAGAGCCCCGGCAGGACGGGGGAGACCTGCCGGGGCTCGTATATGGGCGGGCGGTTCAGCGCGGCCCGCATATAGATGAATTGTAAACCATGGCTGGACCCTGGCTAGACCGGCAGGCTGTCCATGAAGGAGCTCACCGAGAACACCGCGTTCCCCGGCCCCGCGGGCCCGTATCCGGGCGGGGAGGTCAGGCCGTACTCGTCCATCGTCGCCCGGTACGCCTCAAGCAGGCGGATGTGGTACTCCAGCGGGGCGCCCTGCGGGTTCGCCTTGCCGAGCGGGGTGGTCGGCTCGGGGCACCAGGTAGTGAAGCGCGGGGTGATGCCGCGCGACATGAAGAAGCGCAGTCCCTCGACCGTAGAGTCGATCGCCTCGTCGACGGTGGTGAAGCCGAAGGGCTCGGCCATCTCCACGCCCGCGACGAAGTTGGGGATCACATGGCGCGGGCCGAAGATCTCCGCCGAGTCGAGGATCCGCCGGTGCCACTCGTCACGGCCGACGTACTCCTCCTTGCCCGGGCAGTACAGCTCGAACAGCCGCCGGTCCCACACCTCGTAGTTGGGGTGGTAGATCCGCACGCCGTAGTCGTGGAAGCGCTGCACGTCCTCCTTGGGCAGCGCCTGGGCGACGACCTTGCCCGTCCAGCGGCCGGGGAAGCGCTCCTCGATCGCCTTGGCGTACATCCCGTAGAAGTCGGCCTCGTCGCGCCCGCCGACGTGCGAGGTGATCGCGCCGCCGGTGAGGGTGTACGCGGTGGACGCCTTGGCGGTGTCGTACCGGTCGATGATCTCCAGCGCTTCGAGGATCTCCTCGACCGGCTTGACGCCGGTGTAGGGGCGCCCGGCCGCCTTGTGCTGGCGCCAGTTGTGGTTGATGTCGCAGTACTGGCACTCCTGCTTGGCGCCGAAGTACTGGCAGACCCGGAACACGGTGAGGTAGATCAGATAGCCCCACTGGATCGTCGGGGCCACCTCCATCACGGACTTGCCGTTGGACAGCTTGTGCCGGTAGTACTCCGGCATCGGCGGCAGCCCCACGTCCGAGATCCGCTTGCCGTCCAGGTACAGGCCGAGCATGCCGTGGTCGTCGGCCGCGACCCGGTACGGGGACGCCGGGTTGACCCGCACCGACACGACCGTACGGCGCAGCTCGTAGGGGCCGCCGGTCAGCACGATCTCCTCCGGCGGGCGGCGCAGCGCGGCGGCGCCCAGCTCCGGCAGGGTGCGGTGGTCGAAGGAGAAGATGAAGTACGACTTCGGCTTGACCTCTCCGGACTCGTTGTCGCTGAGGGCCGACTCGTCGAAGGCCACCCCTCCGCGCAGCAGGTCTTCCTTGATCACGGCTTCCCTGGGCACCCCGGGGAACCGCGCCATCAGTGATTCGACCTCATCGGTACGGCTGCTGAGCATGTGCTGACGTCCTCCGGTCCAGTCGCTTTCCTGTCCGTACTGAACCTATGCTCTCGCCGGCTTCGCCGATGGACTGGGCATCGACGACGAAGCCGGCGAGCGAGCGCCAGGCTAGCCGCGGGGCGATCTTCGGCGGATCGGTCTGCGGTCGCGCTTCTCCTCATCCGAAAGGCTTAGGCACTCGGGCCGGTACGCGCTCAGTGGGCGATCGAGTCGATCAGCTCGCGGGCCCCCTGCCGCAGCAGGGTGACCGCGACCGAGGTGCCGAGCGTGGCCGGGTCGAGCGGGCCCGCCCACTCGTGGGCGTTGAGGACCGTCTTTCCGTCGGGCGTGAACACACAGGCCCGCAAGGAGAGACCGCCGTTGCGGGCCGCCCTCGCGTACCCGGCGATCGGGCTGTTGCAGTGGCCCTGCAGGACATGCAGGAACATCCGCTCGGCCGTGGCCTCGCGGTGGGCGTCGGGGTCGCCCAGGTCGCTCACCAGGTCGATCAGCTCACGGTCGCCCTCGCGGCACTGCAGGGCCAGGATGCCCGCGCCGATGGGCGGGCACATCACCTCCTCGGAGAGCACCTCGGTGATCACGTCCGTACGGCCGATGCGCTCCAGGCCCGCGACGGCGAGCAGCAGCGCGTCGGCGTCGCCCGCGGCCAGCTTCTCCAGGCGGCGGTTGGCGTTGCCGCGCATCGGGACGCAGTCCAGGTCGGGGTGGGAGGCGGCCAGTTGGGCGATGCGGCGGACGGAGGAGGTGCCGATGCGGGTGCCCGCGGGCAGCTCGTCGAGGGTGAGACCGCCGGGGTGGATCAGGGCGTCGCGGATGTCGTCGCGTTTGAGGAAGGCGGCGAAGACGGTCCCGGCGGGCAGCGGGCGGTCGGCGGGCACATCCTTCACACAGTGCACGGCGAGGTCGGCCTCGCCCGCGAGCAGCGCGGCGTCCACCTCCTTGGTGAACGCGCCCTTCCCCTCGACCAGCGAGAGGTCGCCCATCCACTTGTCGCCGGTCGTCTTCACCGGGACGACCTCGGTGGCCACCCCGGGGTGGAGGGCCGCGAGTTCGGCGCGTACGCGTTCCACTTGCGCGAGCGCCATGGGCGAGTCGCGCGAGACGATCCGGATCAACTCGGCAGTAGACATGGGTCCACGATATGGGGAGCGCCCGGATCCCGCTCACATCGCCTCGTGGCCTCATCGTCTTTGTACGCCAAGGGAGTTGACGTCCGGCTCAGTCGCGGTCCGCGACGATCAGCAGATAGGGAAAGCTGCCGACGCGCCCGTACGGTGTGGGCCCCCGGCCGCGGCTCGCGCGGGCGGGGGCCCTGGGACGGGCGGCTGTGCGGGCAGCCGCCGCGGCTCAGGTCGCCCTTCTGTTCCTGGTCATCAGCATGCCGCCCGCGACCAGCGCGAACAGACACACCGCAGCGCCGGTGATGACGTTGCTGAGGACTGCTCCGGTACCGGGGTGGCGGGCGACCACCCACGGAGCGACGATCAGCCAGGCGCCCAACAGCAGGACCACGAAGTTCAGGTCCTGCGACCGCTCCGGGACGATGGACATGCACAGGCCCACGACCGCGAGAGCGATACCGACGATCAGGTTGGTCAGGGCGAGCGTCGGCAGCGCGCCGGAGAAGTGCACGGTCCAGCCGGAGATGGCCGCGTAGATTCCGGCGAGGATCACGAGTTCCTCGACCGCCGCGACTCCTCGGGTCTCCATCATCGCCGCGTACCTGTCCCGCATCTCCGATACGTCGGGGTGCCCGGATATGTCACCTGGTCGGTGAGAGACGTCGGCCATGTGACTCGCCTCCTTCTGATGCCTGCAAGTCCTTTGGCCCCCATGCGACATCCGGTCGCGGTTCCAGTGTGCTCTTATCTGGTCTTTATATGCATATAGACGGCTATCTGATCTCTACAGAACTTTTGGGCGTTCTGTGTAGAAATGCTTAAGCCGTGGCCTCGACGACCGCCATCGCACGACGGTTGCGCCGGCGCGACCACTTGCGGCGCAGCGCGGCCGGGCCCAGGTCGACGCGCCCGTGCAGCAGACCGAGCACGATCGCCGTGCCCACCGCGATCAGATGCTCACGGCCGGCCAGATTGGGCCGCACCATCGCCTCGAACAGCATCGAGCCGCCGGTCAGCGCGAACACGATCGGGGCCCGCCGGATCACCGAGAGATAGGTGAACAGCCCGACCACGGCCGCGGACGGCCCCGTGTCCAACACCCGCCCGATCTCCGGCGGCAGCCCGAGGCCGCCCCAGGTGCCGGGGCCGAGCGCGATCATGACGCGCGCGCTGAGCGTCCCGGCCAGCGTCGTGACGTACGCGATCACCAGCGTCCGGGTCCGGCCGAGCACGAGCTCGGCGAGGGCGAACCCGAGGAACAGCTGGGTGAGACCGGCCCAGACCGGCAGGTCGAGAGCCGGGACGAAGAGCGAGATGGGGGTGCGCAGCAGCGCCAGCCACAGCGGCAGATCGGCCTTGACCTCACCGGTCAGCCGGACCACCACCGCGCCGGTCCGCGTCAGGTGGATGGCGTGGAAGACCGTCACCGCGACGCAGGCGAGCACACCGAGGAAGAGGCCGCGCAGGCCGCGGTTGATCAGTTGCCGTACGGGGTCGACGACGATGCCGTGGAACTCGCCGCGCAGGGTGCGCGCGATGAACCGGACGAACCGGACCAGCAGGTCGGCCGGTTGCCGAAGGTCCCCGCCACTGGTCGCGGGCAGCACAGCCGCCGCGCCGGTCCCCTCGACCGCGTCGGCGTGCCCGCCCTGGACCCCGTCATGACGGCCGTCGGCAACTCGGAACACTGCTTGATCAACCCCTCACGCTGCAGCGCCAGGCGGTCACGACAATCGGCGCAGCTCCCCACGTACCCCCAGATCGTGCACCAGGTCGAACACACGCCGCACATGGGGGTCCACACCAAGGTAACCACGGCGTGGAGGACGTTCAAGATTTCAGTTCACTCACCGAACTGTTCTGGGTTAGGGTCGGTCCGTGACCCTGCCCCGCGACTACACCGGCCAGTCCTGCTCCCTCGCCCGCTCCCTGGAGATCGTCGGCGAGCGCTGGACGCTGCTGATCGTGCGGGACGCGTTCTACGGGGTGCGCCGCTTCGGCGACTTCGCGGCGCACCTCGGGGTCCCCCGCGCCGTCCTCACCGACCGGCTCACCACCCTCACCGAGGCGGACGTCCTCGTGCGGGTGCCGGGCAGCGGGCGGCGCGAGGTGTACGAGCTCACGCCGAAGGGCGTGTCGCTGTGGCCCGTGGTGCGGGCGCTCACCGGCTGGGGCGACGAGCACTACGCGGCGGGCGGCCCTCGCCGGATCTTCCGGCACACCGCCGACGACGCGCCGATCGCCGCCGACGGGCGGTGCACGCGCTGCGACACGGCCGTCGAGGTGCGGGACATCCTCGTCACACCCGGCCCCGGCCTCGGCCCGGGCGGCGCGGACGACGACCCGGTGACGGTGGCCCTGAGCCGCCCGCACCGCCTGCTCCACCCACTTCGCGGCTGAGAAACCCCGACTGAGAAACCCCGACTGAGAGACCTCGGCCGAGAAACCCTCGGCCGAGGAGAAACCCTTCGCACAACCTCTCGCACGACGATGTCCACGACGAAAGGTGTACGCACATGAAGATCCTGGTCGTCGGCGCAGGAGCCACCGGAGGCTACTTCGGCGCCCTGCTCGCCCGGGCGGGACGCGACGTCACGTTCCTGGTACGGCCACGACGCGCCGCCGCCCTGCGCGAGCGGGGTCTGCGGCTGACGGGCGCGGGCGAGGACGAGGTGCTCACACCGCGCCTGATCACCGCCGACGAGATCACCGCCGACGAGATCACCGAACCGTACGACCTCGTCCTGCTGTCGGTGAAGTCCACCGCCCTGGAACAGGCCGTCGAGGACCTCGCCCCGGCGGTCGGCCCGGACACCGCGATCGTGCCGCTGCTCAACGGCATACGCCACCTCGACGTGCTCAACGCCCGCTTCGGCAAGGGGCCGGTCCTCGGCGGGGTGGCCAAGGTCATCACCACGCTGAACGACGAGGGCGACATCGTCCGGCTGGCCCCGCTGGCGGTCCTCGCCCTCGGTGAGCAGGACGGCGGCGCCTCGGCCCGTACCGAGGAGATCCGCGCCGTACTGGCCGCGGCGGGCATCGACGCGAGCGTGTCGCCCGACATCCTCGCCTCGATGTGGCACAAGTGGGTCTTCATCACGACCCTGTCCACCGTGACCTGTCTGATGCGCGGCGAGGTCGGTGACGTCAACGCCGTTCCGGGCGGCTCGGGGCTCGGCCCCGCCGCCCTGGCCGAGGGCGCCGCGGTGTCGGCCGCGGCGGGCTTCCCCGTTCCCGAGAGCGAACGGGCCCTCACCACCTCCCTGGTCACCCAGGCCGGCTCCGCCTTCGCGTCCTCCATGTACCGCGACGTGGTGTCCGGCTTCCCCACCGAGGTGGAGCACATCTTCGGCGACCTGACCGCACGCGCCCGCGCCCTGTCGGTGCCCACCCCGCTGCTCGACCTGGCCACGCTGCACCTGCGGGTGCACCAGCACCGGGTGGGGGCGAAGCGGTGGTGAACAGCCCCTGGATCAAGCGGTACCACCCCGCCCCGCAGGCCCCCACCCGCCTCGTCTTCTTCCCGCACGCGGGCGGCTCGGCCACGTCCTTCTTCGCCGCCGCCAAGGCGCTGTCGCCGGAGGTGGACGTGCTGGCGATGCAGTACCCCGGGCGGCAGGACCGGCTGGCCGAGCCCCCGATCGAGGACATGGGCACCCTCGTCGACCGCATCACCGAGGAGCTGATGCCGTGGACCGACCGCCCGCTCACGCTCTTCGGCCACAGCATGGGCTCCTCCGTCGCGTACGAGGTGGCGCTGCGGCTGGAGGAGAAGGGCGTCCGGCCGCTCGGACTGTTCGCGTCGGGCCGCTCGGCGCCCTCCGTCCCCCTCTCCCGCCGGCTCCACCTGGCGGACGACGACGAGCTGGTCCGCCATCTCCGGGAGCTCTCCGGCACGGACGCCCAACTGCTCGCGGAGGAGGGCCTGTTGCGCATGGTGCTGCCCGCGCTGCGCGGCGACTACCGCGCGCTTGAGACGCACGTCCCCGAGCCGGGCCGGTCGCTGGCCTGTCCGGTCGTGGCCCTGTGCGGGGACGCCGACCCGGTCGTCGACCCGGACGACGTGGCCCGCTGGGAGCGGCACACCTCGGCGACGTTCCGGATGCGGGTCTTCACCGGCGGCCACTTCTTCCTGGACGCCCATCTGCCCGCCGTGGCACAGGAGATCCTCGACCACGTGGAGGCGACGACGGCACGGTGAAAAGCGCGCGGAGGGGCGGGCGGGGCGTACGAGCACGGCACGCCCCCGCCTCTCATCCCCCGGCGCCCTCCCGCCCCACGACCACACCGGTGGCCAAAAGACCGCCGTTCTCCCCCTCCACCGTGCGCCACCGCCCCCGGAACACGTCGATCCGGACGCCGTCGACCACCGGGCCCGGCACCTGCAACGCACCGGTGAAGGTGCCGCGTTCGGGGTCGGGGGTGACCACGCAGTCACCGAAGTCCAGCCAGCGGCCGGTCAGCGGGAACCACGCCTTGAAGACGCTCTCCTTGGCGCTGAACAGCAGGCGGTCCCAGGCCACGGCCGGATGCGAGGCGGCCAGCCGGTCCAGGGTGACGCGCTCCTCGGGCCGGGTGACCATCTCCCGTACCCCGTCGGGGACCGGCGCGTTGGGCTCGGCGTCCACACCGACCGAGGCGACGGCCGAGGCGGGGGCGACAGCCGCCGCGCGGTAGCCGTCGCAGTGCGTCATGCTGCCGACGACGCCGTCCGGCCAGCGCGGGGCGCGCTGGGCCCAGGCCGGACCCTCCCCCGTGGGCAGGATCGGGCCGGGCGCGTGCCCGAGCCGGGCGAGCGCGGTGCGCGCGCACAGCCGTACGGTGGCGAATTCGCGCCGTCGCTTGTCGACGGCCTTGGCCACCACCTCGGCCTCCTGGGGGAACAGCTCGACCGAGGGCGGGTCGGCGAACAGCTCCGCCACCACCACCCGCACCGGGAGCAGGCCTTCGAGCAGCGCGCGGGTCACCATCGGGGCACCGAGGCCGGTCCGGGCAGGATGCGGCAGAGCCCCTGTGGCGGCGACGAGCGGCCGCCCCACTCCCGGGGGTAGCCGAGCGACACCTCCAGGTGCGGCACCCCGTCGACGTCGATGGCGCGCGGGATGTGCAGATGCCCGTAGACGACCGCGGCGGCCCGGTAGCGCACATGCCAGTCGGCGGTTGCCTCGGTGCCGCACCACTGGGCGAACTCCGGGTGGCGCAGGATCCGGGTGGGTTGGCGCACCAGCGGGAAGTGGTTGACCAGCACGGTCGGCAGCGCCGGGTCGACGGCGTCCAGCCGCGAGCGGGTGTACGCGAGCCGCGCCCGGCACCACGCGTCGCGGCTGGGGTACGGGTCGGGGTGCAGCAGGTACTCGTCCATGCACACCACGCCGGTGCCGTGGGCGACGGCCAGCGCCTCTTCCTTGGTGTGTGCGCCCTCGGGGCGGAACGTGTAGTCGTACAGCACGAACAGGGGCGCGACGACGACCGGTCCGTCCGGGCCCGGCCACTGGCGGTAGGGGTCCTCCGGCGTCGCCACCCCGAGGTCGCGCAGCCGCTGGACCAGATGCTCATAGCGTGCCTCGCCACGCAGTTGCACGGGATCGGCGGGCGGTGTCCACAGCTCGTGGTTGCCGGGCGCCCAGACGACGGTGTCGAACCGGCCCGCGAGGTGCTCCATCGCCCGGAGCACGTCGTCCGCCTTCTCCCCCACGTCCCCGGCGACGATCAGCCAGTCCTCGGACGAGTCCGGCCGCAACTCGTCGACGATCGCGCGGTTCTCCGCGTGGCCGACGTGCAGGTCACTGATGGCAAAGAGACTCATGATGATCACAGCCTACGTCGGCCCTCCCACCGCCCGGCCCCCGGTGGCCGGTTCGGACCGGGCGGCCTACCGGCGTACTCCAGGAGTCCGATAGAGGTTCATCCGCGCAACACCCGCCACCTGCCTGCGGAGGTACGCCCCATGAGCCGAGGACCGAGCCATGCGTCGCCGGGCAAGAGCCGCTTCGACGAGATCTACGACGCACCCGACCCCCGCGCCTACTTCCGCCGCCTCGCCCCGCTGGAGTACGAGATTCCGCATCATGCGCAGGAGGTCTTCCGTCATGACCGGGCCGCCCGGGCCGCGGCCTGCGGTCCGGTCGGCCCGGTCACGGTGCTCGACCTGTGCTGCTCGTACGGGATCAACGCGGCGCTCCTCAACCACCACCTCACCCTCGCCGAGCTGTACGCGCACTACAACGGCCCCGAGGCGGCGGACCTGTCGACGGCCGAACTCATCGCGTACGACCGCTCGTTCTACGCCTCCCGGCGCCGGGCCGACGCGAGCCCGGTCGTCGGTCTGGACGCGGCGCGGCACGCCGTCGGCTACGCGCTCGCGGTCGGGCTGCTCGACGAGGCGTACGCCGAGAACCTGGAGCTCGCCCCGCCGAGCGAGCCGCTGCGCCGGGCGGTCGCGCGCACCGGTCTGATCACGGTCACCGGAGGCATCGGCTACATCGGCCACCGCACCTTCGAGGCGCTGCTCGGGTGTGCGCGGCTACCGGTGTGGGTGAGCGCGTTCGCCCTGCGCACCGTCTCGTACGCGCCGGTGGGTTCGGCGCTCGCCGCACACGGCCTGGTCACCCTGTCGGACGCCTCGCGGGCCTATCCGCAGCGGCTGTTCACCGGCCCGGTCGAGCGTGACTACGCGATCGGGCAGGTCGTTCGCTCGGGCCACGACCCGGCCGGTCTGGAGAGCGCGGGCCGCTACCACGCCCGGCTGTATCAGTCCCGGCCGCGCTGAGCCGGGCGGGCGGGGCCCCGGGCGCGCCGGTCCGGGCGCGGGAACGGGGAGGGCCCGCAGCGTCCGCCGCGCGCTCGCGCACCCCCGAGTGCCGCAGCGCGCCGACCGCTTCGCGCAGATCCGGGCCGCCGGCTCCGGACAGCAGGGCGCGTGCGGCGCCTTCCCTGGCCACCGCCACGGGCCGGCGCGCGGCCGTCCACACCGCCCGGGCGTCCTCCAGGAGCCGCTCCCGTACGCGGGGTTCGCGGGTGCACATCGCCTCCAGCTCCAGGAGCCCCGCGAAGACCGGACGGCAGGCCTGGCGGCCGGGGCGGCCCGCCGC
>NZ_JBHWUR010000156.1:2816-13647 GCF_042737755.1 Streptomyces sp. NPDC059994 | reverse complement strand
CTCCGGGGGCTACGCCCCCGGCCCCCCAGCGCGGGGCCTGCGGCCCCTGCACCCCGCTTCGGGGCTCCGCCCCGGGTCTCCGTTCGTCTGCGGGCCGTCCTCGGCTGGTCGCGCAGTTCCCCGCCCCCCCAGGGCCCGAGGGGCTGAAGGCGTCCGCACCCCATCCCCCTAAGGAGCGCGGGGAACGGCGCGACCAGCCAGACACGTCCCGCAGACAAACCCCGGGCCGAAAAGTGGCGCGGGGAACGGCGCGACGAGCCACCCGTCCCGCGGACAAACCCTGGGCCGGATAGGGGCGCGGGGAACGGCGCGACGAGCCACCCGTCCCGCGGACAAACCCTGGGCCGGATAGGGGCGCGGGGAACGGCGCGACGAGCCACGGCCGACCCGCAGACAAACCCCGGGCCGAATAGGGGCGCGGGGAACTGCGCGACCAGCCCCCATCTGCCCGCAGACGAACACGGGGGTTGGGGGCGAAGCCCCCAGGAGCCGGGCTGGGCCGGGACGGGGCCTCCCCCGAACGGCCCCGTCCGCGAGACCTCCCGCCGCCGACGTGTGATCGTGGCCGTACTGCTGTCGCCGACGCCGAACCGGGAGACCGTCATGGCAGATCTGCAGGACGAGGCCGACGTCGCCACCGCCGCGATAGGCGCACCCGACCGCGCCACCCCCCGGAAACGCGGCTCCAAGCCCAAGCCCGGCCAACCAGCGCCGGAAGCCGGGCCGGAGGCCGACGTGCGGGAAGCCACGCCGGAGGCGGAGGCCGTTGCCCCCGGCGGCACTCTGGACCCCGATGTGCGTACCCGCGCGCCGGAAGCCGGGCCGGAGGCCGACGTGCGGGAAGCCACGCCGGAGGCGGAGGCCGTCGCCCCCGGCGACACCCTCGACCCCGACGTGCGCACCCGCATCCACGCCCTCCTCCGCGCCCACCCCGTCGCCGACGGCTACAACACCCTCGCCCAGGTGCTCGTGAACACCCCGTGGCACGACGTCGAGCTGGGGGAGAGTTCGCTGGACACCGACATCCCCCGGCTACGGCACGGCGGCGTCGGCGCGCAGTTCTGGTCGCTGATGGTCGCCGGCGACTGCCCCGACCCCGTCAGCGCCACCCTGGAACGCGTCGACCGGCTCCGTACGCTCGTGGACGCCTGCCCGGAGGGGCTGCGGCTCGCGCAGGCCATCGGGGACCTCGCGGACGCCCGTAACCACGGCCGTATCGCGTCCCTCTTCGGGCCGGTGGCCGCCCACGCGCTGGGCGACTCGCTGGGCACGGTCCGGGCGTACCACGCCCTCGGCGTACGCGCCGTCGCCCTCACCGCCACCGCGAGCTGGACCCGCGCGGGCCTGACGCGCTTCGGGCAGGAGGTCGTACGGGAGCTCAACCGGCTCGGCATGGCCATCGACCTGTCCGGCGCCGCCGCGGAGACCGTCCGCGAGACCCTCGGCGCCGCCAACGCCCCGCTGGTCTTCACCCGCTCGGCCGCTCGCGCCCTCACCGACCACCCGCTCAACGTCACCGACGAGCTCCTCGGCGGGCTCCCCGAGAACGGGGGGGTCTGTCTGGTGAGCTTCGCCCCCGCGCAGGTCGCGCGGGCCGGGCGGCCCGCCTGCACGCAGGACGTCGCCGACCACATCGAGCATCTGCGCGGCGTCGTCGGGCCGGACCACATCGGCCTCTCGGGTGGGTACGGCCTGATGCCGGACGCCCCGCGCACCGTCGGCCTGGAGGACGCCTCCTGCTACCCCGTACTGCTCGCCGAGCTGATCGGCCGCGGCTGGGACGACGCCGACCTTGCCGCGCTGACCTGGGGAAACTTCGCCCGGGTCATCCGTGACGTGGACTTCGCCGCCCGCGCGGCCCAGCCCCGCCGAGGGCCCTCCACCGCCACCATCGAGGATCTCGACCCGAGCTAGCCCGCTACGCGCGCGGGCGGCCCATCGCCCGGAACGTCCAGCCCGCCTCGCGCCACTTCACCGAGTCCAGTGCGTTCCGCCCGTCCAGGACGATCCGGGCGTCGGCCACCTCGCCCAGCGCCGCCGGGTCCAGCTCGCGGAACTCGCGCCACTCGGTGAGGTGGAGCACCACGTCCGCGCCCCGGACCGCGTCAAGGGCGGTCTCCGCGTACCCCAGCGTCGGGAACAGGCGGCGGGCGTTGTCCATGCCCTTGGGGTCGTAGACGGTGACCTGGCCGCCCTGGAGGTGGATCTGCCCGGCCACGTTCAGGGCGGGCGAGTCGCGCACGTCGTCGGAGTCGGGCTTGAAGGTCGCGCCGAGCACGGCGACCCGCTTGCCCAGGAAGGACCCGCCGCCGAGCGCCTCCCGCGCCATCTCGACCATCTGGCCGCGGCGGCGCATGTTGATGGAGTCGATCTCGCGCAGGAAGGTGAGCGCCTGGTCGGCGCCGAGCTCACCGGCCCGGGCCATGAAGGCGCGGATGTCCTTCGGCAGACAGCCGCCGCCGAAGCCGATCCCGGCCCGCAGGAACTTCGAGCCGATCCGCTCGTCGTGCCCGATGGCCTCGGCGAGCTTCACGACATCCCCGTCCGCGGCCTCGCACACCTCGGCCATGGCGTTGATGAACGAGATCTTGGTGGCCAGGAAGGAGTTGGCGGAGGTCTTCACCAGCTCGGCGGTCGGGAAGTCGGTCACCACGAACGGCGAGCCCTCGCCGACCGGCACCGCGTACACCTCTCGCAGCAGCTTCTCGGCCCGCTCGCTCTCCACACCGACCACGAGCCGGTCGGGGTGCAGGGTGTCGTTCACGGCGAAGCCCTCGCGCAGGAACTCGGGGTTCCAGGCCAGGTCCACGCCCTCGGGCAGCCCCGCGGCGAGCCGGGCGGCGGACCCGACCGGCACGGTCGACTTCCCGACCACCAGCGCGCCCTGGCGCAGATGCGGCGCCAGCGACGTGAAGGCGGCGTCGACGTACGACATGTCGCAGGCGTACTCGCCGTGCTTCTGCGGGGTGTTCACACAGACGAAGTGCACATCGCCGAAGGCGCCGACCTCCTCCCAGGAGGTGGTGAAGCGCAGCCGCCCGCTGGATCCCTCGATCCCGGCGACGTGCTTGCGGAGCAGGTCCTCAAGGCCGGGCTCGTACATCGGCACGCGCCCCTGCGCCAGCATCTCGATCTTCTCGGGGACGACGTCGAGGCCCAGCACCTCGAACCCCAGCTCAGCCATGGCCGCGGCGTGGGTGGCCCCGAGGTATCCGGTGCCGATCACAGTGATCTTGAGGGCCATGCGGTGCTCCTGGAAGGTACGGGCTTTGAGGGCGCTGCCCGAGCATAGTCGGGGGCGTACGAGCCCTGTGATCCGCACTGATCCGAAGCGAACGGCGGAGTAGTCGGGCCTGTCGTCAAACTCACGTATGCCCCGGGGCGTACACCCCTCTAAAATTAAGGTTACTTAACGGTAGTTAGCGCCCTTGGGAGTGAGTCACCTTGGCCGGAACGGCTGATTTCGACCTGTACCGCCCGTCCGAAGAACACGACATGCTCCGCGACGCGATCCGCTCGCTCTCCGAGGCGAAGATCGCGCCGTTCGCGGCCGAGGTCGACGAGGAGGCCCGCTTCCCGCAGGAGGCGCTGGACGCCCTGGTCGCCAACGACCTGCACGCCGTGCACGTCCCCGAGGAGTACGGCGGCGCCGGCGCCGACGCGCTCGCCACCGTCATCGTGATCGAGGAGGTGGCCCGCGTCTGCGCGTCCTCCTCCCTCATCCCGGCCGTGAACAAGCTCGGCTCGCTCCCGGTGATCCTCTCCGGCTCCGAGGAGCTGAAGAAGAAGTACCTGGGCCCGCTGGCCAAGGGCGACGGGATGTTCTCGTACTGCCTCTCGGAGCCGGACGCGGGCTCGGACGCGGCAGGCATGAAGACCCGCGCGGTCCGCGACGGGGACTTCTGGGTCCTCAACGGCGTGAAGCGCTGGATCACCAACGCGGGCGTCTCCGACTACTACACGGTCATGGCCGTGACGGACCCGGAGAAGCGCTCGAAGGGCATCTCCGCCTTCGTCGTCGAGAAGTCGGACCCGGGCGTCTCCTTCGGCGCCCCGGAGAAGAAGCTCGGCATCAAGGGCTCCCCGACCCGCGAGGTCTACCTCGACAACGTCCGCATCCCCGCCGACCGCATGATCGGCGCCGAGGGCACGGGCTTCGCCACGGCGATGAAGACCCTGGACCACACCCGCATCACCATCGCGGCCCAGGCCCTCGGCATCGCCCAGGGCGCCCTCGACTACGCCAAGGGCTACGTCAAGGAGCGCAAGCAGTTCGGCAAGGCGATCGCCGAATTCCAGGGCATCCAGTTCATGCTCGCCGACATGGCGATGAAGATCTCCGCGGCCCGCGCCCTCACCTACCAGGCCGCCGCGGCCTCGGAGCGCGGCGACGCGGACCTGACCTACCTGGGCGCGGCGGCGAAGTGCTTCGCCTCGGACGTCGCCATGGAGGCCACCACGGACGCCGTCCAGCTCCTCGGCGGCTACGGCTACACCCGCGACTACCCGGTCGAGCGCATGATGCGCGACGCCAAGATCACGCAGATCTATGAAGGCACGAACCAGGTCCAGCGCATCGTCATGGCGCGCAACCTGCCGTAGCAGGGTTTTCGCAGGTCAGCCGCCGTCTCGGGTGATCGGGGAACGATGGTCGGCTTCCGGTCCGTTCGGGCCCGTTCCGGGCCGTCACTGGGCGTCATGCTGGGGGAATCCTGGGCGGACACTGGGCGCGGAACAGGTGCTGACCTGCATAAACGAAGGCCCCCGGCATGATGCCGGGGGCCTTTCGTATGGGCTGGATCAGGCGACTTCGTCTCGCTCGGTGGGGTCGTCCGCGCCGGGGGAAGGGGCACGACGCGCCCCGGCTCCTCCTCGTCGCGGGCCTTGATGTGCCGTCGCTGTAGCGAGCTGGCGTTGTAGAGCGTGGGGCGCTCCGCTACCTGGTCCGGAGTGAGCCCTTCGACAGTCAGGTTCCCCGTCCAGAGCTGGTCACGGTTGGCGTAGGTCAAATCGAATCGGACGCGCTTTCCACCCGGCTCCAACTTCCACCCCTGTTCATGGAATTGTGCGATGCGGTCGCTGCCGCACACGAAGGCCCGGGTTGCTTGAGTGAGGACCCATTGGGCCAGCTCGGTCTCGCTGGCAGTGGGCCGCCCGCAGTTGCGGGCCATCTCCCACAGGCGCGGCCACTCGACCCCGGGAGTCAGCGGTCCGACGATGGCCACGTCTCCGATTCGCCGCTGGTCCAGGTGGTGCGTGGCGTACCCGAAGACCACGCCGAACAGGGCGAATACGGTGACCCTGCTGCTCCCGGTCAGACCCTCATCAGATGGCATGGGCGGTACCTTTGCTCAGGGTAGGACCCGGGCACCTGTGACGTGTCCGGGTCCTACTTCTTACGAGCGGATCACGCCGTGATCCGTGTGTTGGGGCGAGTCAGCTGGTCAGCAGCCGTCGCCGTCGCCGCAGCAGGCCGGCTGGTTGCACTCGGCTGCGGTGCCCCACAGCCGGGCGTCGACGTCGAACCCGGCGGCCTTGAGGCGGTCGGCAACCGACACCATCAGTGGGCGCGTCCGGACCCTGGAGTTCGGTGCGTGGTGGACGAAGTAGCCGAACTGCTCCTGACACCAGGCGGCGTACTCCTGGGTGTGGAGCATGAACGAGTGCCATCCGGGATCCACCAGCTCACTCGGCGCCATGTCGTACGCCTTCTGGCTGCCCTGGACGTACACGAAGGCGATGGCCTGATCCATCACGCGGTCAGCCACGACCCGCTCAAGGCCGTACTTGTCCGCGCAGAACGCGGCCAGCCGCTCGAACAGCTCGGGGCTGACAAGATCCCGCCCGTGCCGTAAGGCGACGGGGCTTTCCACCATGGTCGTCATCGTGCGACTCCTTCTGTCGATGGGTCTCGCTACCCGCCCTGGCGGGGGGCGAGGTTCTGTGTCAGGGCGTCTCGACCCGATGAACAACGGCGATGTCCTCGAACCCTCGGAGAAAGCGGCCGTGTCCGGCGTTCAGGCCCGTGTGGGTCATGCACTGCCGGTCAACCTCGGCCACGTCAGGGCCGGGAACAGCAGCCCAGCCACACTCCGCGTAGAGGCAGCTCGCAATCACCGTGGGCGAGGTCTCGGGGTCTCTGATGATCCGATGCTCGGTGTGTCGGATGACTGAGCGCGTCATCGGCGAGAGCCGTCCGCCTTGACGCACCGGGTGTGCCAGTACGCGACTTCGGGCGGGCCGTCCTGCCCGCCGAGCATCCCCCGCCGGGCGAGGTGGTGAAGGGGGATGGGCATGTTGCATGACGGGCACGTCTCGCGCTTTGCCGTGTAAGTCGCGTACTCGAACGTGTCCGTCTTGGTTGCCATTGCGCACCCCTTCGCCGCTGTCTCCGGGAATCGACAGCCAATGGTGACCGGGTGCGGGGCCAGGTTCTAGCCGGTTTCCTGTTCGCGCAAAAGCTCGTCTCGGATGCCTTCGAGCAGGGACCGCATGTCGTCACCGGCAACAGCGGTTCCGCTGAATCCTTCGAACTTGGCTACGTACAGGGCGACGTCCCTAGGATCGGTGACCACCGTTTCCGCGTGGACCGTCTCAATGGTTACCGTGCGTTCGTCCTTGATGGAGAACGAATGGCCCGGAAAATCTAGCTGCCGATCAGACAGTGCGACGATGCGGATATCCACGTTGGGCAGCCGAGAGACAGAGATCAATCGGTCGAGCTGCCCCACCATCATCAAGGGCGGGACAATGCGCCACCGGAGGACCGATTCCGTGATGATGAAACGGAAGGCCTTCCCTTCCGAGTACAGAACACTTTGACGTGCCAGCCTCGCGCCGATGGTGCGCTCTAGCTGTTCTTCTGCCAGGTTCCTTCGGGCAAAAACCGCCCGCACGTATTCGGGCGTCTGAAGCAGGCCGGGAATGAGTGAGGGCTGAAACAGGCGCAGCAGTGCCGTCTGCGATTCAAGTGCCTGAACCTGCTGCTGCTTACGGCTGTAGCCCAGACGGCGAATCAGTCGCCACGCTGTAACCTCCGTGGCCGCCTCTCGGGCGGCAGCCATGTACTCGGCCTTGACCTCATCCGATACGCCTATGGCCGTGAGGATGCAGTCGACGTCTGTGACGCTGGGCGCTGTGTTCTCGTTCTCAATCTTGGATAGCTTGGAACGAGACATGGCAGCGCCACGGGCAACCGCCTTCGCTTCCTTCCCGGAAGACTCACGCAGTTCCCGCAGCGCTGACCCAAGGCTAGACTTGTTCACTCGCCGTACTTCGCCCACCATTCAGAGAACGGCACAGCCTGAGCCATTGCCGTGTCCCTATAGGCCAAGAACCTTGAAAGCTGGTCCTCTCCGAGGAACTCGACGCCCAGGTACTTACCCTCGTCGTCGTAGTTCATGGCTCCGATGACTTGCTCATCGAAAATCCAGCAGTCCGGCGCATCCGGAATCGGGTTTTCCTGGGTGGTCGTATCCAGGATGAAGAACTCTTCTCCGGCCGCCATGTTGCGGCGGTATCCCCAGGAGAGCTCGAAGCGCAGATAATCCGTCAACGGGCGCGAGAGGATGTGGACGCGGTAGATTCGTTTTCCCGATTGGACCGCATCCCCGACCGTCGTAATCCATCCGGCGGTCTTGTAATCCTCTGGCTGCGGCTCGCCGGCAAGGAATGCCCGGTAGGCATCAACGCCACCCGACTTGCTGTAATCGTCCAGGGTCTCTAGCCGGAACGCTTCATGGCCGAAGTCTTTGAACCAGTCCCCCAGCGTCTTAGATGAGGTTGTCACGAATGGCCTTTCGGATGAGCTCGATAGGGATTTCCACCATGGTTTCGTGAGCTGGAAGCTCCTGCCCGTGGTCGGCCACGCGGTCCCCTTGCACGACCAGCGTGCCCCGATCGGTCGCAAAGATGGCGGGACACTCGCCCTCGTCGCACTGGCCTACCATTCGTGTCAGCTTCACGGCCTGCCCCCTCGTCGTCGGGTGTCGCGTCCGATGCTCGCGGCCCCCAACCCGAGGAACAAGGGGTTCGAGTTTCCGTTACTGGAAACCGGGCCAGTCCCCTGGTCTCGGCCGAGGAGCAGCAGCGGCCTGGGCTGGACGCCGAGGCTGGTGATCATGGGTGAATCCTGGGGACGTCCCACGTCAGAGGGCGTCTGTGCAGGTAGAGACCGTATGAGCTATAGAGCACGCAGATCTATGAAGGCACGAACCAGGTCCAGCGCATCGTCATGGCGCGCAACCTGCCGTAGCGGCAAGCGAGTCGGGCCCGCATCCGTGACTCACGGATGCGGGCCCGAGGCGTGTCCGGGGACTGTGCTCAGCCGTCGGTGCGGCGGCGGCGTACCGCCAGCAGCGCGCCCGCGCCGGCCACCACCGCCGCGCCGCCCGCGAGGGCGAGCTTCGAGGTGGCGGAGGAGGAGCCCGTGGCGGCGAGGGTGCCGGTGGTGGGGTTCAGCGGGGTGGTGGCTGTCGTGCCCTGGGGCTTGTTGTCCGGGGTGTTCGCCTTGCCCTTGCCGGGCTTGGCCGGGTCGGCCTGGCCGGGCTTGGTGCCGGCCGCGAGGATCTCGAAGTCGTACTCGGCCAGGTCCGGCGATCCGCCGCACGAGCCGTCGATGTTGCGGTAGTCCCCCGCATTCCGAGCGGCGATCCAGCCGGTCCGACAGAGCGTCAGCGGGGTGAAGTCACCGTGACCTTCTGGTCGTTGTTCAGTTCGTTCACCAGCTGCTTGACCTTCGTGGTGTCCCACATCAGGGACGACTGCGGGCCGTTGCCGGAGATCGGCATGTTCATCGACGTGCCGCCACCGCTGGTGACGCCCTTCATCGCCCAGAACATCTCGCCCAGGTCGAACAGGCCCATGTCCTTGTCGACGACCAGCGTGTCCAGGCCAGCGCCCATCACCGGATACAGCTTGAACGGGTTGAGCACGGTCGACGGGGTCGCGGTCTGGGCGGCCAGCGCCGACAGGAAGCGCTGCTGGTTCTTGGTGCGCTCCAGGTCGCCGGCCGCGTACCCGTGGCGGTTGCGGACGAAGGCCAGGGCCTGCTGGCCGTCGAGGGTCTGCTTGCCCTTCTTGAAGTCGGCGCCCGAGTCCCTGTCCTTGATGTCCTGCGGGATGTCGATCTCCACGCCGCCGACCGCGTCCACGATGTTCGCGAAGCCCGCGAAGCCGATCTCGGCGTAGTGGTCGATGTGCAGCCCGGTGTTGGCCTCGATCGTGCGCACGAGGAGCTCGGGGCCGTCCATCGCGTACGCCGCGTTCAGCTTGTTGTGGCCCTTGGCCGGGAACAGCTTGCCGGACTGGGAGCCCTTGAAGCTGGGGATCTGCACCCACGAGTCGCGCGGCAGCGAGATCATCGTGTTCCCGTTGTCACCGGTGTGCAGGATCATCATCGAGTCGGTCCGCTTGCCCTCGGCGGAGCCGGTGTGCAGCTTCTTCTTGTCGTCCTTGGAGAGCCCGTCGCGGGAGTCCGAACCGACGATGAGGTAGTTGGTGCCCTTGCCGTCGCCGGGGCGGTCGATGACCTTCGACAGGTCCACCTCGCGGCGCACCTTGCCGTCGGCCCAGAAGTACGTGCCGACGGACACGCCGACCACGGCGACCACCAGGACCGCCGAGCCGATCATGATGCGGCGCCGCCAGTTCGCACGCGGCCTGGCGGGGGAGGCGGCCGCGCCCGGTCCGCCGCCCGGCCCGCCCGGACCACGACCGACGGGCCCGCCGGGCCCGTCGGGGCCGCGCCCGGCCGGGGAGCCGTAGACCTGGCCGTCGCTGTAGCCGCTGTCGTACTGGCCGGGTGCGGGCACACCGTTGCCGTACTGCTGCTGTCCGTAGCCCTGCCCGTCGTCGTACGAGGGCTGCTGCGGCGGGACCGGGCGCTGCGGGCGCACGGGCGCGGAGCCCACGGGCCGCTGCACGTGGCGCATCACGCGCGGGCCGTCCGGCTGCGCGGCGGAGCTGCCGCGGCCGTAGCGCTCACCGCGGTCGTCGTCGGACCATCCGTCGTTCATGCCGTCAAGCATGCACGGGTCCCCCGCGTGTCTGACAGGCCGGGTGGGGATCTGGGTCCGGGCTGTTGCACAGCTGATGCAATGTACGTGCGATGAACGCACGGGCGACCGCGCATAAGCTGGGCGGTATGACTGATCTTCCGGGCAAGCCGACCTCGGCGTCCCGTACCACCCTGAGCCACATCATGACCGCCCATGACACGAACCTTCTGGGTACGGTCCACGGCGGTGTGATCATGAAGCTGGTGGACGACGCGGCGGGGGCGGTCGCCGGACGCCACTCCGGTGGCCCGGCGGTCACGGCGTCCATGGACGAGATGGCGTTCCTGATGCCGGTCAGGGTCGGGGACCTGGTCCATGTGAAGGCCCAGGTCAACTGGACCGGCCGGTCCTCGATGGAGGTCGGCGTACGGGTCCTGGCCGAGCGCTGGAACGAGTCCACCCCGGCCCAGCAGGTCGGCTCGGCGTACCTGGTCTTCGCCGCGGTCGACGCGGACGGCAAGCCGCGCGCGGTGCCGCCGGTGCTCCCGGAGACGGAGCGCGACGAGCGCCGCTACCAGGAGGCCCAGATCCGCCGCACCCACCGCCTGGCCCGACGGCGCGCGATCGTGGAGCTCCGGGAGAAGCGGTCGGCGGAGGGCCTGGACGACTAGGCGCACGCGCCGCGCCCTACGCGCCGCGCTCTACGTGCCGCGCTCTACGTGCCGCGCTCTACGTGCCGCGCTCTACGTGCCGCGCTCTACGTGCCGCGCTCTACGTGCCGCGCTCTACGTGCCGCGCTCTACGTGCCGCGCTCTACGTGCCGCGCTCTACGT
>NZ_JBHWUR010000156.1:0-2723 GCF_042737755.1 Streptomyces sp. NPDC059994 | reverse complement strand
CGCCCTACGTGCCGCGCCCTACGTGCACACCGCCTCGTCCCCCCTCACCGTTTCGAACTCGCCCGCCCCCGACGCCTCCGCCCGTACCCGCGTCACCGCCTTGAAGTCCGTGCCCGCCGTCACCTTCAGAGTGGGGCCCAGGCCCTTGACCGGGCGGAGCTCGGCGCCGGGCAGGGCCGCCGCCAGGGACTTCGCCGAGCGGTCCCAGCGCGGGTCGTACTCGACGAGGGTGTGGTGGAGGTCCCCGGTGGAGCCCGCCATCGGGTTCCCCGTGGTGCGGAAGCCCGTGGCGCGCAGGGCGTCGTCCACGCGGCGGCCGAGACCGTCCTTGCGGGTGCCGTTGTAGACCTGGACCCGGATCCGGTCCGGCGCCACCTCGACCACCGCCCCGGGCGGCTTCTCCTTGCCGTCCTGCCGCGCGCGCGCCCCGCGCCGCGCCAGCGGCCGGTCCTCGCGCAGCTCCGCGAAGAGTTTCCCCGACTTCTCCGGGTCCCACTTCACCGTCGAGCCGATCCCCTTCACCGGGAAAGCCATCTGCCCGATCGGCACGGTCGTGAACTCCGACGACGCCGGGGAGAAGCCCCGCATCGTCCGGCCCAGCGAGAGGATCTCCTCCGCGTCCAAGCCCCGGTCCGCGCGGACCGACGAGAGCAGCGTCGAGGCGACCTCGCGGAAGCGCACCGGGTTCATCAGCACGCCCGACCCCGTCGCCTTGTGGATCAGGGCCGCCACGAACCGCTGCTGGCGCTGCATCCGGCCGAGGTCCGCCGACCCGTCGGTGTGCCGGGAGCGTACGTACTGGAGTGCCTGCCCGCCGTCGAGCTCGTGCGTGCCCGCCGCGAGGTCGAGACCGGTGTACGAGTCCTTCATCGGCCGGGCCGTGCAGATCCGCACCCCGCCGAGCACGTCCACGGTCTTCATGAAGCTGGTGAAGTCGACCTCCAGATAGTGGTCCATCTTGAGGCCGGTCATGTGCTCCACCGTGCGCACGGTCAGCGCGGGCCCGCCCTCCGCGTACGCCGCGTTGATCTTCACGGGGTGCTGGTTGTGGTGCGCGCCGGTGTTCTGGTCGGTGTGCTCGGGGATCTCCGCGTAACTGTCGCGCGGGATGCTCACCATGCTCGCCCGGTTCCGGTCCGCCGACACGTGCACGATCATCATCGTGTCGGTGCAGTGGCAGGGCGCCCCGCCCAGGCGGTACTTCTCCTTCTCCTCCGGCGTGATCGTGTCCCGGCCGTCCGTGCCGACGAGCAGGATGTTGGTGCCGTGCCCCGCCTGCGGCCGGTTCTTCATGTCCCTGAACGGGTCCACCCGCCCGAGCCCGCCGTCCAGACTGGTCACCACGGCATGGCCGACCCCGCCCGCGCCGAGCACGAGGACCGAGAGGGTCGTCACCATCCGCATGCCCCAGCGGGGCCGCTCGTCCTGCTGTCTGCTGCGGGGCGGGTCGGTCCGCGGGGGACGGGGGGAACGCGGGGAGCGGGGGGAACGGGGGGAGCGCGAGGGGGGCGGCGTGGGCACGGGGACCTCCGCGGGCGAAAGGGGGATAGTGAGCACGGTAGGCCCATACGATCTGCGACAACCGGCGCCGCCCCGGCCGGGCGCAACGCTGTCCCCCGTTCGCGGTAACGTGAACCACGATGAACGCCACGCACCCCGCTGTTTCCGTGATCATGCCGGTCCTCAATGAGGAGCGGCATCTGCGCAACTCGGTCCGCCACATCCTGGAACAGGAGTACGACGGCGAGATGGAGGTGGTGATCGCGCTCGGCCCGTCCACGGACCGCACGAACGAGATCGCCGCCGAGCTCGTACGGGAGACTGCTTCCGATGGTCGAGCCAGGGTCCACACCGTCCCCAATCCCACCGGGCGTACGCCCGCTGCCCTGAACGCGGCCATCAAGGCCTCCCGTCACCCGATCGTGGTGCGGGTCGACGGCCACGGCATGCTCTCCCCGAACTACATCGCCACCGCCGTCCGCCTCCTGGAGGAGACCGGCGCGCAGAACGTCGGCGGCATCATGCACGCCGAGGGCGAGAACGCCTGGGAGGACGCGGTCGCGGCCGCCATGACGTCGAAGATAGGCGTCGGCAACGCGGCCTTCCACACCGGCGGCGCGGCGGGTCCGGCCGAGACGGTGTACCTGGGCGTCTTCCGGCGCGAGGCCCTGGAGCAACAGGGCGGCTACAACGAGGAGTTCATCCGCGCCCAGGACTGGGAGCTGAACTTCCGCATCCGCGAGGCCGGGGGCCTCATCTGGTTCTCGCCCGAGCTGCGGGTCCAGTACCGCCCGCGCCCGAGCGTGCGCGCCCTGGCCAAGCAGTACAAGGACTACGGCCGCTGGCGCCACGTCGTCGCCCGCTACCACGAGGGCTCCATCAACCTGCGCTACCTCGCCCCGCCGACCGCCGTCTGCGCGATCGCGGCGGGCGTCGTGGTGGGCGCGGCGCTCACCCCGGTGGGCTTCGTGATCCCGGCCGGCTATCTCGCCGCGATCGCCGCGGGCTCGCTCCCGGCAGGCAGGGGCCTGCCGCTCAAGGCCCGTCTGCGGATCCCGGTGGCGCTCGCCACCATGCACATGTCCTGGGGCTACGGCTTCCTGACCAGCCCGAAGGCGCTCGCCAAGAAGGTCATCGCGAGCCGCCGCCCGGCGGTCAAGGTCTGACCTCGCGTACGTAATACGTACGAAAGGGGGGCGCCCGGTGCTTCACAGCACCGGGCC
>NZ_JBHWUR010000155.1:0-13720 GCF_042737755.1 Streptomyces sp. NPDC059994 | reverse complement strand
GACCGGTGGGACCGGGACCGGTGGGACCGGGACCGGTGGGACCGGGACCGGTGGGACCGGGACCGGTGGGACCGGGACCGGTGGGACCGGGACCGGTGGGACCGGGACCGCGCGCCCCGGCCGCCCGCTCAGCCCCGCCCCCGAGCTCCGGCTCGCCCCCGGCCACGGCCCTCTCCTCACCTCCCTCGACCCCGCACGGCGGCTCGCGCGCCCCGGCCCCGGTGGGGAACTCCTCGCCGCCGGACCCCTGTTGGCGGAGGCCGTCGGTTGCGCCGTCCGCTGGGCCCGGCTCGCGGCGGCCGCCCAGGCGGTCGGGGTGGCCGAGGAGCTGCTGCGGCGGACCGTCGCGTACGTCAGGCAGCGCACCCAGTTCGGGGTGCCGATCGGCTCGTTCCAGGCGGTCAAGCACCGGCTCGCGGACACACTGCTCGCGGTGGAGTTCGCGCGGCCGCTGGTGTACGGGGCGGCGCTCACCCTCGCCCCGGGCGACCTCGCGGCGGCGAAGGCGGCGGCGGGCGAGGCCGCGTACACGGCGGCCCGGGCCGCGCTCCAGCTCCACGGCGCGATCGGCTACACCGAGGAGCTGGACCTCTCCCTCTGGCTGCGCAAGGCGCGCCCGCTACGTGATGCCTGGGGCACACCGGCCGCCTGCCGGGCGGAGGTGCTGGCGGCGTACCCCTAGGCGTCTTCGCGCGGCGGCTCGGTCCCGTTGCCCCGCCGGATGGTGCGCAGGGCGGCGCCGGGGCGCCAGGCCCGCAGGACGATCTCCTCCGCCTCCTTGTCGATGCCCGTGTGGACCACCTCGGCCAGCTCCGCCCGGAAGAGGAGGAACGGCTCGGGCGGATGCACATCGCCCGCGTACCGGGCGAGCTCCCCGGCGTCGACGACCTCGACCGCCCGTCCGCTGATCCGGACGTCGCCCTCGGCCATCTCCGCGTCGGGCCCCGGGTTCGCCTGGACCGCGAAACGCGGGTCGCGGCGCAGGTCGTACGCCTTACGGGAGTTCGGCATCATGCCGAGCCACAACTCGCCACCACGGATCTCGACTTCAAGACCGGTGACCCGGGGACTGCCGTCCGCGCGCAAGGTCGCGAGGACATGGTGCTTGTACAGAAGGAAACGCTCTCGCACGGCCTCGGCGAACTGCGGCTCGGCGGTCTCGAACTCTTTCCAGCGGAATGTCTGCGATGCCATGCACCCAGCAAACCGCAGATGCCCGGCATCTTCCGCCTGGATTACTCCGGGGGTTGCCGGGCGTCCACCCGAGACGTGACCGTCACCGCACGATCCCCCGCGCCCGCGCCGCCCGCAGCCAGTGCGGGAACTCCCCGAGGAGACGGTCGTGGAGCTCCGCGTCCGTCACCCGGCGCGGGTCGGCGCCCGCGTGGAAGAACCGCGGGCAGCCGCGGCGGATGGTTGTCGTACGCCTCGGGCTCATGGTTTCCGAGGTTCTCCGGCAGCGCCTTCGCCCCGTACACGTCGTTGACGAATTAAGGGGTACACGGTCCGGGTGCAGCAGGAGGGCGGCCGGCTCCGGGTGGCCGGGACACGGCGGGCCTCGCCGACTTCACCGGCACCGAGCGCCCTGCCTCCAGGGCGCCCTGGGGGCGTACACGGAGGACGCGCGGGTGGAGTTCCGGGGGCTGCGGGCCGAGGGCCGCAAGGGGGACGCGCCGCGGCGCCCGCCCAGTCGTCCGGTCGGGGACAGTGGGGCAGGCGCCGCGCTGCGGGGGGCCGGGGTATCCCCCGATCCGGCGCAGCCCGTACACCGTTGTACGGAACGTTTTTGGGGTGGAGGGACTCAGACCGTCAGGGCCCGGTCCGTGGGACGGATCGGGGCGGGCAGTTCGCTCCTCCCCGTAAGGTACCGGTCCACACCACGTGCTGCCGAACGGCCCTCCGCGATCGCCCAGACGATCAGGGACTGGCCGCGGCCCGCGTCACCGGCCACGTACACTCCGTCGACGTTGGTCGCGAAGTCCGCGTCGCGGGCGACGTTGCCGCGCTCGTCGAGCTTCAGGCCGAACTGCTGGACCAGGCCGTTGGCCTGGTCGGTGCCGGTGAAGCCCATGGCGAGGGTGACCAGCTGCGCGGGGATCTTCCGCTCGGTGCCCGGCTTCTGGGTCAGCTTGCCGTCGACGAACTCGACCTCGACCAGGTGCAGGAACTGGACGTTGCCGTCCTCGTCGCCCTCGAAGTGGGTGGTGGAGACGGAGTAGACCCGCTCGCCGCCCTCCTCGTGGGCCGAGGTGACCTTGTAGAGCATCGGGAAGGTCGGCCAGGGCTGGCCGGTCGGGCGGTCCTCGCTCGGCCGGGGCATGATCTCCAGCTGGGTGACCGAGGCCGCGCCCTGGCGGTGGGCGGTGCCCACGCAGTCCGCGCCGGTGTCACCGCCGCCGATCACGACGACGTGCTTGCCCTCGGCGGTGAGCGGGGGCGCCACGAAGTCGCCCTCCTGCACCTTGTTCGCCAGCGGCAGGTACTCCATGGCGAAGTGGATTCCGTTGAGCTCGCGGCCGGGGACCGGCAGGTCGCGGGAGACCGTGGCGCCGGCCGCGATGACCACCGCGTCGTAGCGCCTGCGCAGCTTCGCCGCGTCGATGTCGCGGCCGATCTCGACCTCGGTGCGGAACTTGGTGCCCTCCGCGCGCATCTGCTCGATGCGGCGGTTGATGTGCACCTTCTCCATCTTGAACTCGGGGATGCCGTAGCGCAGGAGGCCGCCGATGCGGTCGGCGCGCTCGTACACCGCGACGGTGTGACCGGCCCGGGTCAGCTGCTGGGCGGCGGCCAGGCCCGCCGGGCCCGAGCCGATGACCGCGACGGTCTTGCCGGAGAGCCGCTCCGGCGGCTGCGGGGTGACGTCGCCGCTGTCCCACGCCTTGTCGATGATCGAGACTTCGACGTTCTTGATGGTGACGGCGGGCTGGTTGATGCCGAGCACACACGCCGACTCGCAGGGAGCCGGGCACAGCCGCCCGGTGAACTCCGGGAAGTTGTTGGTGGCGTGCAGCCGCTCCGACGCCGCCGACCAGTCCTCCCGGTAGGCGTAGTCGTTCCACTCGGGGATCAGGTTCCCCAGCGGACAGCCGTTGTGGCAGAACGGGATGCCGCAGTCCATGCAGCGCCCGGCCTGCTTGCTGATGATCGGCAGCAGCGAACCGGGAACGTAGACCTCGTTCCAGTCCTTGACGCGCTCGGCCACGGGGCGGGTCTGGGCGACCTCGCGACCGGTGGTGAGAAAGCCCTTGGGGTCAGCCATTGGTCGCCGCCTCCATCATCTTCTCGGTGGTCTCCTGCTCGGAGAGACCGGCGAGCTCAGCGGCTTCCTTGGCGGCGAGCACTGCCTTGTACGTGGACGGGATGATCTTGCTGAAGCGCTCCGCCGCGGCGGGCCAGTCGGCGAGCAGCTTCTCGGCGACCGTGGAGCCGGTCTCCTCCTGGTGGCGGCGCACGACGTCGTGCAGCCACTGCTTGTCGGCCTCCGAGGGGGCCTCGACCGCCGCCAGGTTGCCGGAGTTGACGTGGTTCGGGTCGAGGTCGATCACGTACGCGATACCGCCGGACATCCCGGCCGCGAAGTTGCGCCCGGTCTCGCCCAGGACCACCGCGTGGCCGCCGGTCATGTACTCGCAGCCGTGGTCGCCCACGCCCTCCGAGACCACCAGGGCGCCGGAGTTGCGGACGCAGAACCGCTCGCCGGTGCGGCCGCGCAGGAACAGCTCGCCGCCGGTCGCGCCGTACGCGATGGTGTTGCCCGCGATGGTCGAGTACTCGGCGAGGTGGTCGGCTCCCCGGTCCGGGCGGACGATCACACGGCCGCCGGAGAGGCCCTTGCCGACGTAGTCGTTGGCGTCGCCCTCCAGGCGCAGCGTCACACCGCGCGGCAGGAAGGCGCCGAAGGACTGGCCGGCCGAGCCGGTGAAGGTGACGTCGATGGTGTCGTCGGGCAGGCCCGCACCACCGAACTTCTTGGTCACCTCGTGGCCGAGCATGGTGCCGACGGTCCGGTTGATGTTGCGGATCGCGACCTGGGCGCGGACCGGCTGGGCGGCCTCGGCGGAGTCGGCGCCCAGCGCGTCGGCGGCCAGCTCGATGAGCTCGTTGTCGAGCGCCTTCGCCAGGCCGTGGTCCTGCTCGACCCGGGCGTGGCGCACCGCGCCCTCGGGCAGCTCGGGCACGTAGAAGAGGGCGTCCAGGTCGAGGCCCTGCGCCTTCCAGTGGCGCACCGCGCGGCTGGTGTCCAGGAGCTCGGCGTGGCCGACGGCCTCCTCGATCGTACGGAAACCGAGCTCGGCGAGGAGCTCGCGGACCTCCTCGGCGATGAACTCGAAGAAGTTGACGACGAACTCGGGCTTGCCGGAGAACCGGTCGCGCAGCACCGGGTTCTGGGTGGCGATGCCGACCGGGCAGGTGTCCAGGTGGCAGACGCGCATCATGACGCAGCCGGAGACGACGAGCGGCGCGGTCGCGAAACCGAACTCCTCGGCGCCGAGCAGCGCGGCGATGATCACGTCACGGCCGGTCTTGAGCTGGCCGTCCGTCTGGACGACGATCCGGTCGCGCAGTCCGTTGAGCAGCAGGGTCTGCTGGGTCTCGGCGAGGCCGAGCTCCCAGGGGCCGCCCGCGTGCTTGAGACTCGTCAGAGGAGAAGCACCCGTGCCACCGTCGTGGCCGGAGATGAGGACGACGTCCGCGTGCGCCTTGGAGACACCCGCGGCGACCGTGCCGACACCGACCTCGGAGACCAGCTTCACGTGGATACGTGCCGCCGGGTTGGCGTTCTTGAGGTCGTGGATCAGCTGGGCCAGATCCTCGATGGAGTAGATGTCGTGGTGCGGCGGCGGCGAGATGAGGCCGACGCCCGGGGTGGAGTGGCGGGTCTTGGCGACCCACGGGTAGACCTTGTGGCCGGGCAGCTGGCCGCCCTCGCCGGGCTTGGCGCCCTGGGCCATCTTGATCTGGATGTCGTCCGCGTTGACCAGGTACTCGGAGGTCACACCGAAGCGGCCGGAGGCGACCTGCTTGATGGAGGAGCGGCGCGCCGGGTCGTACAGACGGTCCGGGTCCTCGCCTCCCTCACCGGTGTTGGACTTGCCGCCCAGCTGGTTCATGGCGATGGCGAGCGTCTCGTGCGCCTCGCGCGAGATCGAGCCGTACGACATGGCGCCCGTGGAGAAGCGCTTGACGATCTCGGAGACCGGCTCGACCTCGTCGATGGGGATCGAGGGGCGGTCCGAGGAGAAGCCGAAGAGCCCGCGGAGCGTCATCAGTCGCTCGGACTGCTCGTTCACGCGCTCGGTGTACTTCTTGAAGATGTCGTACCGGCGGCCGCGGGTGGCGTGCTGGAGGCGGAAGACCGTCTCCGGGTCGAACAGGTGCGGCTCGCCCTCGCGGCGCCACTGGTACTCGCCGCCGATCTCAAGCGCGCGGTGGGTGGCCGCGATGCCGGAGACGGGGTACCCCTTGGCGTGCCGGGCGGCGACCTCCTTGGCGATGACGTCGATCCCGGCGCCGCCGATCTTGGTGGCGGTGCCGATGAAGTACGTGCCGACGAACTCCTCGTCGAGGCCGACGGCCTCGAAGACCTGGGCGCCGCGGTAGGAGGCGACGGTCGAGATGCCCATCTTGGACATCACCTTGAGGACGCCCTTGCCGAGCGCGTAGATCAGGTTGCGGATGGCCTGCTCGGGCTCCAGGCCCTCGATGAAGGTGCCCGCGCGGACCAGGTCCTCGACGGACTCCATCGCCAGGTACGGGTTGACGGCGGCGGCGCCGTAGCCGATGAGCAGAGCGACGTGGTGCACCTCGCGCACATCACCGGCCTCGACGAGCAGACCCACCTGGGTGCGCTGCTTCGTACGGATGAGGTGGTGGTGGACGGCGGCGGTGAGCAGCAGCGACGGGATCGGCGCGTGCTCGGCGTCGGAGTGCCGGTCGGAGAGGACGATCAGACGGGCACCGTCCTCGATGGCGGCGTCGGCCTCGGCGCGGATGGCCTCGATGCGCTCGGCGAGCGCGGCGCCGCCGCCGGAGACCCGGTAGAGGCCGGAGAGCGTGGCGGCCTTCATCCCCGGCATGTCGCCGTCGGCGTTGATGTGTATCAGCTTCGCCAGCTCGTCGTTGTCGATCACCGGGAAGGGCAGCGTGACGCTGCGGCAGGACGCGGCGGTCGGGTCGAGCAGATTGCCCTGCGGGCCGAGCGAGGAGCGCAGCGAGGTGACGAGCTCCTCGCGGATGGCGTCCAGCGGCGGGTTGGTGACCTGCGCGAACAGCTGGGTGAAGTAGTCGAAGAGCAGCCGGGGGCGCTCGGAGAGGGCCGCGATCGGCGAGTCCGTGCCCATCGAGCCGAGCGGCTCGCCGCCGGTGCGGGCCATCGGCGCGAGGATGACACGCAGCTCTTCCTCGGTGTAGCCGAAGGTCTGCTGGCGGCGGGTGACCGAGGCGTGCGTGTGCACGATGTGCTCACGCTCGGGCAGGTCCTCCAGCTCGATCTCGCCGGTCTCCAGCCACTCCTTGTACGGCTTCTCGGCGGCCAGCGCCGCCTTGATCTCGTCGTCCTCGATGATGCGCCGCTCGGCGGTGTCGACGAGGAACATCTTGCCGGGCTGCAGACGTCCCTTGCGGACGACCTTCGCCGGGTCGATGTCGAGCACGCCGACCTCGGACGACAGGACCACGAGTCCGTCGTCCGTCACCCAGTATCTGCCCGGGCGCAGGCCGTTGCGGTCCAGGACAGCGCCGACCTGGGTGCCGTCGGTGAAGGTGACGCAGGCCGGGCCGTCCCAGGGCTCCATCATCGTGGCGTGGTACTGGTAGAAGGCGCGCCGGTCCGGGTCCATCGAGTCGTGGTTCTCCCACGCCTCGGGAACCATCATCAGGACGGAGTGCGGCAGCGAGCGCCCGCCGAGGTGGAGGAGTTCGAGCACCTCGTCGAAGGAGGCGGAGTCGGAGGCGTCCGGCGTACAGACCGGGAAGATCCGCTCCAGGTCCTTGGCGTCCCGGCCTTCCCCGAACAGCTCGGTGACCAGCTGCGACTCGCGGGCCACCATCCAGTTGCGGTTGCCCTTGACCGTGTTGATCTCGCCGTTGTGCGCGACGAAGCGGTACGGGTGGGCGAGCGGCCAGCTCGGGAAGGTGTTCGTCGAGAAGCGCGAGTGGACCAGCGCGACGGCGGTGGCGAACCGGCGGTCGGAGAGGTCCGGGAAGAACGGCTCCAGCTGCCCGGTGGTGAGCATGCCCTTGTAGACGATCGTCCGGGCGGAGAGCGAGGGGAAGTACACCCCGGCCTCGCGCTCGGCGCGCTTGCGCAGGACGAAGCCCTTGCGATCCAGCGCGATACCGCTGCTGGTGCCGTCGGCGACGAAGATCTGCCGGAAGGCGGGCATGGTGGCGCGGGCGCCGTTGCCGAGCAGCTCGGGCGTGACGGGCACCTCGCGCCAGCCGAGGACGTCCAGGCCCTCCTCGGCGGCGATGGCCTCGATCTTCGCCACGGCCGAGTCACTGTCCTCGACGGGCAGGAAGGCGATGCCGACGGCGTACGCACCGGCCTCGGGCAGCTCGAAGGAGGTGACCTCGCGCAGGAACGCGTCCGGCACCTGGAGCAGGATGCCGGCGCCGTCACCGGAGTCCGGCTCGGAGCCGGTGGCGCCCCGGTGTTCGAGATTGCGCAGTACGGTCAGCGCCTGCTCGACCAGCTCATGGCCGGCCTCACCGGTCAGGGTGGCCACGAACCCGACACCGCAGGCGTCGTGTTCGTTACGGGGGTCGTACATCCCCTGCGGGGCGGGTCGACCGTCCATGGGCGACCAGGCGTCGGAACGCATCGGCTCTCCCGTCGTCGTCGTGGCATATGAATAGCCGAGGGACGACGTTGGCCCTCTGCGAAATTTCGTGCAGGTTACATGATGGGACGGATCTCGGGAACCGGATAGCCCATTCCAGCATGCGGACACTCGGGCGGCGATCGCCGTGCCTTCCGGGCAGGCTTCCTTGCCTGCGTCGGCGGAGTGTGTACGGCCTATGCCCGGTGTTCAAAGATGCGAAACCGCCGAGTAACGACTAGTTATGTGGGGTCCTGCATACTCCCGCATTCTACGGGCGGCGGGACGATCCCGCGCAGGACGTAGGTCACATGGTGACCCCGGACTCGCGCGCCCGCACGGCGAAGGCCCGCCCGGACGGGGGTACGTCCTGGCGGGCCTTTCGAGTCGAGAGGGGCTGAGGGGGCTCAGGGGCTGAGGGGGCTCAGGGGCCACTAGGGGCCGGGCCCCGTCAGCCCGCCGCCGCGCCGAAGAGCGAGCCGAGGCCGAAGGTGAGGGCCGCGGCCGCGCCGCCGAGGGCCAGCTGGCGCATTCCGCTGAACAGCCACGAGCGCGCGGTGACCCTGGCGACCACGGCGCCGCAGGCGAAGAGACCGACCAGCGCGAGCAGCACGGCGGGCCACAGGGCACTCGCGCCGAGCAGATACGGCAGTACGGGCAGGATCGCGCCCAGCGCGAACGAGCCGAAGGACGAGACGGCGGCGACGGCAGGCGACGGCAGGTCGTCCGGGTCTATGCCGAGCTCCTCGCGGGCGTGGATCTCCAGCGCCTGCTCGGGGTCGCGGGAGAGCTGCATGGCGACCTCGCGGGCGAGCACGGGCTCGACGCCGCGCGACACGTACAGCTCGGCCAGCTCCTCCATCTCGTCCACCGGGTGCTTGCGCAACTGCTGGCGCTCGACGTCGAGTTCGGCCTCGACGAGCTCGCGCTGCGAGGCGACGGAGGTGTACTCGCCGGCGGCCATGGAGAAGGCTCCGGCGGCCAGGCCCGCGAGGCCGGTGACGATGATGGTGTGCTGCGAGACGGCGCCGCCCGCGACGCCGGTCATCAGGGCCAGATTGGATACGAGCCCGTCCATCGCGCCGAAGACGGCGGGCCGCAGCCAGCCGCCGTTGACGTCCCGGTGCGTGTGGTTGTCCCGGTGCGCCTCGTGCAGCGTGGCTTCGGTATTGATGACGGACACAGCTCTCCCCTTGCGTTCAGCAGCGGGCTCTCGCGTCCCGCTCCCCCTCGTCTACGTCGAAATTACGCTCGATGTAAGCCCCGCGCTAGCAAGGCAGGCCGTACTTACCCAGGTCAGAGGAGTGTTGCGCTCATCCGTGTCCGCTCTTGCACACATGTGGCGGGAGGGTGACAGATGGACTCCCGGCTCGTTCGGTGTGGCAGAGATCAACCGAAGGATCAGGCGACGTCGAAAGGCCTCCCATGGAGTTGATCGCCAGCGGCCCGGGAACAGCCGAGGCCATCCGCGAGCGAGCCAGAGGCGCGCTGCTGGGCCTGGCGGTGGGGGACGCGCTCGGAGCCCCCGCCGAGAACCTCAAACCCTCCGAGATCCGGCGCCGCTGGGGCCGTATCGAGGGCTTCGTCTCCGAGGACCCGGCGGGTACGGACGACACGGAGTACGCCATCTTCTCGGGCCTGCTGCTCGCCCGGCACGGCTCGGCGCTCACCGTCACCCACGTCGAACACGCCTGGCACCACTGGATCGCGGACCGCGACGAAGGCCCGTTCCGGGGCGCGGGCTTCAGCGAGCGCGGCACCCTGGAGAACCTCCGCCGGGGTCTCGCCGCCCCCATCTCCGCCCAGCACCGCCACGCCTGGAGCGACGGCCTGGCCATGCGCGCGGCCCCCTTCGGCGTCTTCGCCGCGGGGGCGCCGAAGGAGGCGGCGCGGCTGGTGGCCATCGACGGCTGCGTCAGCCACGAGGGCGAGGGCATCTACGGCGGCCAGGCGGTGGCGGCGGGCGTCGCCGCGGCGATGACGGGCGCGGGCCTCACGTCCGTGATCGCGGCGGCTCTGTCGGTGATCCCGATGGACTCCTGGACGGCACGCTCGCTGCGCCGCGCGGTAGCGGTGGCCGACCAGGGCGAAAGGGCTGTCCGCTCGGCGGTGGTGATCGGCGGCTACCCCTGGACGGACCTGGCCCCCGAAGCGGTCGCCCTGGCCTTCGGCGCCTTCGCCACGGCCCGGGGCGACTTCACGGCGTCGGTCCTGACGGCGGTGAACATGGGCCGCGACGCGGACACGACGGCGGCGGTGGCGGGAGCCCTGGCAGGCGCGCACGGCGGCGCCGCAGCGATCCCCCCCGCCTGGTCGTCCGCGATCGGCCCGGTCCGCGGCAGCTGCCTCCCCGAGATGCGCGGCTACCACGTCCTGGACATCGCGGACTTGCTGACGCCGGACCCGGAAGAAGAGGAAGGGGAGATCGCGTGATGGGTGACGAGGTTTCAGGGCGGGGGCCGGGGCCGCAGCTTCGGAGCGGGGCCCCGGGGGTGCAGGGCCCGAGCGGGGTGCGGGGGCCGCAGGCCCTGGTGGGGGATCCGGGGGCGCCGCTTCCGAGCGGGGTACAAGGACCGCAGACCCCGCAAGGAGGCCCGGCGGCACCGCTCCCCAGCGGGACACAAGGACCACATGCCCTGCTGGGAGGCCCGGAGGCGCCGCTTCCGAGCGGGGTACAAGGACCGCAGACCCCGCAAGGAGGCCCGGCGGCACCGCTCCCCAGCGGGACACAAGGACCACAGACCCTGCTGGGAGGCCCGGAGGCGCCGCTTCCGAGCGGGGTGCAGGGGCCGCAGGCCCCGCTCGGGGTCCGGGGGCGAAGCCCCCGGGAAAACCCACCCGCCCCGTCCCCCACCCACCCCCGGAGGGTCTCGGGAAGGGGCGGGGTGGGGGAATCCCGGCGCGAAGCGCCCACCCCACCACCCCCGCACCAAGACGACCGCATCCTGGGCCTCCTCCTGGGCCTGGCCGCAGGCGACGCCGCAGGATGGCCGGCAGCGCGGCACCGCGCGGCCCGCATGCCCGAGTGGACCCGAAGACTCACCCGCGAACTCGACACCTTCGCCGAGCAGAACGCCACCACCACCCTCCCCGTCCCCATCGCCCTCAACCAGCCCCCCGAACCCCTGCGCCTGGGCCCGTCGGACGACGCCGAGTGGGCCGCGTTCGCCGCCGAGACCGTACTCACCGCCGCCGAGCCCCTGCTCGCCCACCTCACCCCGGCCAGACGCGTCCGCGCCGCCGTCGACCGCGCCTGGAACCTCCTCGCCGCCGAGGTCGCGGCGGCCGCCGAGCGCGCCCCCGAGGTCGAGTCGGCGGTGCTCCCCCTGCGCGCCCGTATCTCCGTACGCGCCGGCCTCGGCAACCTCGCCACCGGCCTGCGCCCGCCCGCCACCGGCCACGACAACCCCCACTACTTCGACGACGCCGCCTGCGTACGCGCCGCGGTCCTCGCCGTGGTCCACCCCGGCGCGCCCCGGGAAGCCGCCGAACTGGCCGAGTTCGACGCCCGCTACACCCAGGACGGCGACGGGGTGCACGGCGCCCGCGCCATCGCCGCGGCGATCGCGGCCGCCCTCGGCGGGGCCGGCGTCGAGGACGCCGTGGCGGCCGCCCTCGACGAACTCCCGCCCGACACCGAGATCGGCCGCAACGCCCAGCACGCCGTCAAGCTCGCGCACGACTTCGCCGACGACACGGCGGGCGCGTTCGCCCTGGTCCCGCTCCTGGAGCACCAGATCGTGGACCACGTCTACAGCTACGGGATCGCCGCCGCCGAGACCGTCCCCGTCGCCCTCGCCCTCGCCACCGCCTCGCGCGGCACGGTCGCCGAGGCGGTCCCGGCCGCGGCCTGTCTGTCCCGGGTCGCGGACTCGGCGCCCGCCCTCGCCGGGGCGCTCACCGGCGCGCTCAGCGGTGGCGCCTCGATCCCAGCCCCCTGGCTCGACGCCTGCCGCACCCTGTCCGGCTGCGCCCTGCCACGCCTGGCCGGTACCGACCTCGTGGAGCTCGCCGGGCTCCTCGCCGACACGCTGCGCCACCCCCCGGGCGGCTGAGCTTTTCGCGAAAATGCCGCGAACCACCCCGAACTGACCGCCCAGGGTGGACAATTCCGGCATGACGCTCACGACGTCGTACGCGACGCTCACTCTTGAGGACCGCATCACCGGCGCCCTGGTCGGCGCGGCCGTCGGGGACGCCCTCGGCGGCCCGGTCGAGGGCTACACCCCCGAGCAGATCGTGGAGCGGCACGGCGGCCGCGTCCACGGCATCGTCGGCCCCTGGCACGGGGACGACTGGCGTACGGCGCGGCCGATCGCCCCGTACCACAAGGGCGACGGGCACATCACCGACGACACCTTGATGACGCACGCGCTGATCCGGGTGTACGAGCGGGTCCGCGACCACCTGGACGCGTACGCGATCGCGGACCACCTGGTCCCCGACCTCATCTCCCGCCCGCTCTGGATCCCCGAACTCGAAGCCGAGACGATCCCCCTCCACCGCGTCTTCCTCGCCGAGAAGTGGATCGTGGCACGGCTGCACTACGGCCATGTCGACCCCCGCGAGGCGGGCACCGGCAACATCGTCAACTGCGGCGCGGCGATGTACATGGCACCGGTCGGCCTGGTCAACGCGGCCAACCCGGCGGCGGCGTACGCGGAGGCCCTGGAGGTGGCTGCCCCGCACCAGTCCTCGTACGGGCGGGAGGCGGCGGCCGTCTTCGCGGCGGCGGTGGCGGCGGCGTGCGCCCCGGCCGCGACGGCGGCCGGGGTGGTGGAGACCTGCCTGTCCCTGGCGAAGGACGGAACGCACGCGGCGATCGAGGCGGTGGCGGAAACGGCATCCGCGCACACGGACTTCGAGTCGGCACTCGCCCCCCTCCGGGCGGCGGTCACCCCCTTCGACACGGTCGGCCCGGACTACCGCGCCCCGTCCCTGGGAGCCCGCCGCCCGTCCCGCCTGCACGCCATCGAGGAGCTCCCGATCGCCCTGGCCATGCTGCTCGTCGCCGACGGCGACTACCGCACGGCAGTACTCGGCGCGGTGAACTACGGCCGGGACTGCGACTCCATCGCGACGATGGCGGGCGCGCTGGCGGGCGCGCTCCGGGGCGAGGCCCCCATCCCCGCCGCCTGGTCCAAACCGGTCGCCGAGGCCAGCCGCCTGGACCTGCACGCCCCCGCGCGGGCCCTCACGGAGGTGACCCGCGAGGTGTACGCGAAGGACCGCGCCCGCCAGGACGCCCACCGCACGGCCTTCGAGGCGCTGACCCGATGACCCCCCTACGCCTGACCTGGGTCCAGCCGGAGGACCTCATCGCCCACGAGCTCCGGCAGGCGAAGGAGGACGGCCGCGACGCGAGAAGGACCGAAGCGCGCTGGGCAACGGCGGGCGGCACCGCGACCCCCGCCCCCTCGGGCGCCTCCCCGACCCCGGCACCCCCGCTCCTGCGCGCCCTGGCGATCCGGCTCCTGGACGAACTGGCCGAGATGCCTTCCCCGTTGGCGGACCGAGAGCCGACGGACTTCGAGGCGATCAGATCCGCAACACCCACCTGGCCGGACGGCCTCAACCCCCCACCCACCCCGGGGCACAGCACCGAAAAGGATGCGGGAGACAAAGCCCCCGACGAGGTTCCGGAGCCGAACCCCGAGGAGGCACAGGGACGCAACCCCGCCCAGGGACCCGAACCCGAAGCCCCCGGCCACCCACCCACCCCGGGACACAGCACCGAAAAGGATGCGGGAGACAAAGCCCCCGACGAGGTTCCGGAGCCGAACCCCGAGGAGGCACAGGGACGCAGCCCCGCCCAGGGACCCGAACCCGAAGCCCCCGGCCACCCACCCACCCCGGGGCACAGCGCCGAAAAGGATGCGCGGGGCAAAGCCCCCGCC
>NZ_JBHWUR010000154.1:0-14471 GCF_042737755.1 Streptomyces sp. NPDC059994 | reverse complement strand
ACAGAAGGCCGGTGCGGCACTAGGGCCGGCAGATGGTGTAGCAGTTCCTTCGGGGCCCTGGTGCCATACGGCACCAGGGCCCCTCAATGCGTTCCCCAGAGACAACAGGGACCCCAGAGACCCCAGAGATCCAGAGAGGTGCAGATGACAGCAGACGACTCCTACGGCCGTCTCGACGACGACGACTACCCCGCCTACACCATGGGCCGGGCCGCCGAAATACTCGGCACCACCCAGGGCTTCCTCCGCGCCATCGGAGACACCCGCCTCATCACCCCACTGCGCTCCGAGGGCGGCCACCGCCGCTACTCCCGCTACCAGCTCCGCATCGCCGCCCGCGCCCGCGAACTCGTCGACCAGGGCACCCCCATCGAAGCCGCCTGCCGCATCATCATCCTCGAAGACCAACTCCAGGAAGCCCAGCGCATCAACGCCGAACACCGCCGCACCGCCCGACCGGCCAACCCCTCGAACACGGCCTGAGACGGCTGGTAACGGCGGGCCCCGAAATACGCGTCGCGGCGGGCCTGTCCCGGCGCCGCGTCCGCGAACTCATCGCCGTCGCGGGCACCGGCGACACCACGGTGACCTGGGACTCCGGCCTACCGCAGCGGACCGGCTCGCACTGGTCGACGCCTTGCAGGAGGTTCGGGAACCGGCACACCTGAGGGGCCTGGGCCGGACCATGCTTCGAGCAACGGCGAATGAACAGTCGTGGGCGGAGAGCCAGGTGGTCGCGGGCCGGGCCGGTGGCATCTGCACCTGTCGCCCGCTAGGGGCGGTGGGCCGCCGACCGGATGCGGTCCGGGGTCCCCCCGGGCCCCTCCGACGGGGCGAGATCGTGTACGGGACGGCTTGGCTACCGGGACTGATCGCACACACCAGGACTGCGTCGCCGACGACAGGAGCACCGATCGCGCCGACGCGCCCGGGCACCTCCCACACGGATCTCCGAGCGAACCCGGCGCTCGCCCCATGTATCGGGCTGCGGCTCCGCTCCACGGCCCTGCTGCCCAGGGCATACGGCGGAGACGTGGCCGTCGGGTCCGCCTTCTCGGCGCCAGTAGAATCGACGGTTATGGCCGATACCCAATACGAAGACCTGTTGCGGCTGGTGCTCACCTCCGGGACAGCCAAAGCCGACCGGACGGGCACCGGTACCCGAAGTGTCTTCGGGCACCAGCTGCGCTATGACCTCTCGCAGGGGTTCCCGCTGGTCACCACGAAGAAGGTGCACCTCAGGTCCATCGTGTACGAGCTCCTGTGGTTCCTGCGCGGCGACTCGAACGTAGGCTGGCTTCAGGAGCACGGCGTCACCATCTGGGACGAGTGGGCCGACAGCAACGGCGACCTCGGTCCGGTCTACGGGGCGCAATGGCGCTCCTGGCCCACCCCGGACGGTGGACACATCGACCAGATCAGCGAAGTTCTCGACACGCTGCGCCGGAACCCGGACTCCCGCCGGATGATCGTCTCCGCCTGGAACGTCAGCGAGCTGAACAAGATGGCGCTGGCGCCGTGTCACGCCTTCTTCCAGTTCTACGTCGCCGACGGCAAACTCTCCTGCCAGCTGTACCAGCGCAGCGCGGACCTGTTCCTCGGCGTCCCGTTCAACATCGCCAGCTACGCGCTGCTCACGCACATGGTGGCGCAGCAGGTTGGCCTTGAGCCGGGCGACTTCATCTGGACCGGCGGCGATTGCCACATCTATGACAACCACGTCGAGCAGGTGCGCGAGCAGCTCTCGCGTACCCCGTTCGAGTTCCCTCAGCTGCGTCTGGGTAAGGCCGACTCGCTGTTCGACTACGCCTACTCCGATGTGGAGGTGCTCGACTATCGGCACCACCCGGCCATCAAGGCTCCGGTGGCGGTGTGAACGTCGGGCTGATCTGGGCGCAGACCCCCGCGGGCGTCATCGGCGCGGGCAACGCGATTCCGTGGCGTCTGCCCGAGGACATGGCGCACTTCAAGGCGACCACCCTCGGTCATCCGGTGGTGATGGGGCGCAAGACCTGGGATTCGCTGCCCGTGCGGTTCCGCCCGCTGTCCGGGAGGCGGAACATCGTGGTCACACGTGATCCACGGTGGGCGACCGAAGGGGCCGAGCGCGCCGGGTCCATCGCCGAGGCGCTGGAGCTCGCCGCCGAGCCTTTGGAGCCGGCAGCCGTCCCCGCTGAGACATGGGTGATCGGCGGCGGGGAGATTTACCGTGCCGCCCTGGGATACGCCACGAGGCTCTCGGTGACCGAAGTCGACGTGGCGGTGGACGGCGACGCCTACGCCCCGACACTCGGCCCGGAGTGGAAGGTCGCCGAGGACAAGGGCTGGCAGTCCTCGGCGTCAGGGCTGCGCTACCGCATTCGCATGTACACCCAGTGAGGGGCAGCCCACTTCACTGATCACCTACGGCGGTGCAGCTCTGGACCTCATACGCGCTGGTCACGGGCTGTGACGTGCAGTTGCCCACCCACCACCGCTGGCTGGAAGCTGCGGTGGGCGCCTGCGTGCCGCCCCGAGGCAGACACCATCCGCGCTGGTCAGCGGCCTGCCTGCGGTCCCGACGGCGAGGCTGGTCTCCAGCACGGCCACGACCGAGCAGGGCCAGCCGGGGATCATCCGGCGCTCGTGCTGGCTCTGGCGGTACGCGGGCAGCAGGAACGGGTCCGGGCAGGTCACGGCATCCGGTCGCAGCCCCGGCGATGCGTCCACTGCCAGGCCTTCCACGTCGTCTCCGAGGGCTCTCTGGAGCAGTCACAGAAAGTGCTCACTCGGTCGTCGAAGTGGGCAGGGCGGCGCGTAGCTGGGCCACGGTGCGGCTGGTCTCTACGGGTGCGGCGCCGGCGTGGGGGAGAGGGGCGGCTGCCGCGTTGATCAGATTGGGTCCGATACGCAGGAACGCGGCCAGGTCCGTGAGGGAATCGGGCAGGGCGGCGAGGCCGGAAGGAAGCGGGGGCTCGATGTCGTCGTCGTGGAGGTCGCCGTTGCTGAGGCAGAGCAGCCAGGCCAGGTAGAGCAGGCGCATGTCCCCGGCCGCTACAGAGGAACGCGCTTGAGCGATGGAAGGCAGCCATTCCTCTTCCGGGTCGGAGTCGTAGCCGTAGCCGTCGAAGTCGAAGAGCTCGTTGAAGTCGTCGAGCTCCCCGTTCTCGTCATCGGAGACCAGCGTGATGAGCACATGGCCGCCGTGCTGGCGGGCGTTGGCTGAGGGGCCGGTGCAATACCGCTCAGCGACGTGCAACGGGAGCTGATGGGCGGGCCAGCGCAGAATGACCTTGCGATAGCCCCAGTTCGCGAAGTAGAGGTGAGCGTCGTAGTACCTCTCCATGAGTTGGTCGCAGCTGCCCTTGAAGTCACCCCACTGGTAGCTGTTCACAAACGTGGTGCGGGTAAGAGTGGCGCGGGTAGTCAGCTCGCGGATCGAGGCGACCTGTTCGTCGGTCAAGGGCTTGTCAGCAGCGAGGAATTGGTAGTGCTGGTACTCAGACATGACGACCTCCGACTGTGCTGATGCTCCGGGTTCTGATCCGACCGGAGCGGACGAACGCTGCGGGTCGTAGCGACGTCGGCGACAAGCTTCGCCATGCCGCAGGGAACCCTCCATAGTGATACCGCAGCCGCACCGCTTGAGGGGACCTCACCCTGGGCGCCGGCCGACTCAGGGGGGTCGGCCCGTACAGGCGTACGGTGTGAGGGGCGATGCTCAAGACATCGATACCGAGGTCCCGGTCCTGGTCGTGAAGGATTGTCCGAACGAACAGCCCGCAGCCGACGGGTATGTCCAGAGCGTGGTTGAGTGCCTGGGCGTTGAGGTGCACCCGCGCATCGGCGGTCCACACCACGACGTCGACTCGCAGCAGCGCTTTGCGTTCCTCGGCGGCGCCTTCGCCCGGCATCGGCACGAAGTGCGCAAGACACGAGGAGCGGCTGAGAGACCCTGGCCGTCGCGGTCGAAGGCGATGGAGCGGGTCGTGCCGCGCACCGTCAGCGGGACGACCCGCCTGCACAGCCGTCACAGACGTGTTGCTACGCGGATCAGGTCGGCGACCGCGCGAAGTCGGCCCTGCGACGGCCACGCGATCACCGTTGTCACGGGCGGAGCATCAGTGTCTTCGGATTGCCACGGCCGGAGTCTGGGAGATGCCGGCACCCGTTCCCTCCGGAGTGCAGCAGGCCGGTCGCGGTGATAGGTGCAGTGGGGTCAGGCGGTATCGAGGCCGTCTATCAGGCGATTGAGGAACCGGGTGAACGTGGCTTCGGGAGTGAGGGCGCGTCCGGGGGCGGAGAGGGCTTCGGCGAGTTCCGGGTGGTGGCCGTCGGCGGCGACCGCGGCGAGATAGCGGGCTTCGGCTGCACCCCGGTCGGGGGACCGGGTGGTTGCGGCCTGCGCGATCTCATAGTTGACGTGACCGGCCACGAAGGCGGTGAGTTGGGCGAAGATCTCCAGCTTTGCCGCACCGTCCAGCCCGGTGGGCCTGAGGGCGGCGAGGGCGCGTTCCAGGAAGGCCAGGGTGTTGGGACCGGGGGTGCGGCGGGTGGCCACGGCGGCGGGTAGCCAGGGGTGTCGCAGCATGTGATCGCGTTGGAGGCGGGCGATGGTCTTCAGGTCGGCTCGCCAGTCGCCGGTGAGTGGGTTCGTGGTCGGGAGTTCGCCACTGACGTGGTCGATCATCAGTTCCAGCAGTGTCTCCTTGTCGGGGGCGTAGCTGTAGAGCGACATGACGCCGGCTCCGACCTCGGCTGCGACCCGCCGCATGGTGACTGCTTCGAGTCCCTCCGCGTCCGCGAGGGTGACGGCTGCCGCCGTGATCGCCTCACGGCTGAAGGAGGGCCGACGGCCCCTGCGCGGTTCGGTGGTACGCAGCCAGAGCTGTTCGGGGTCGACGCCGGTGGCGCCGGGTCCTGCGTCATGGGCCACGGTCTCGCGCTCCTTCCCTGGTTGTCGCGGTGGGCGCTTGCCAAGGTCATCCAAGCATCCTCTATTCTCGTACACTGTACGGAATTGAGGAGGGGAACAATGCCATCACGCATGTCCGACACCGTGGCCGTGCCGTCCTGGATGCCATCTGCCGGAAAGCCGCCACTGTCCTCACGGATGATGAGGGCGACTTGGCGGGGACTTCCGGCGAAACGGCACTCTGTGGGATGGGAGCCGGGGCTCGTGGTGCCTGCCGCCGACGGCAGCCCGTTGATCACTGACCACTACTTCCCGCGCGAACAGGGCGACTTTCCCACCCTCCTGGTCCGCTCGCCCTACGGCCGAGGCCTGCCGTGGTCTCCCATGTACGGCCTGCTCTTCGCCGAACAGGGCTTTCACGTGGTCCTGCAGAGCTGCCGCGGCACCGGTGGCTCGGGTGGTGACTTCGACCTGTGGCGCAACGAGGTCGCCGACGGGCAGGCCACGGTGTCGTGGCTGCGCGAGCAGCCCTGGTTCAACGGAACGCTCGGGACCGTCGGCCCCAGTTACCTGGGCTACGTGCAGTGGGCCCTCGCCGTGGACCCGCCGCCAGAACTCAAGGCCATGGTGGTGCAGATGGGCCTGCACGATCCGTACGCCCTGTTCCACGCGGACGGTGCGCTACGCCTGGAGAACGCCCTCGCCGTCGGTGCGGGCATGACCTACCAGCACCAGGGCGCGGGACCGTTCCTCAAGGCGACGCTGCGCCTTCAGCGCCGCCTGCGTGCTGTCACCACCGCGCAGCCCTTGCGCGGGGCGTACGTGTCCGCCCTCGGGGGCGAAGTACCCTGGTTGGACGACGTCATGACGCACCCGGACCCCAAGGACGCGTACTGGCGCGGTGCGTCGCTGGCGGAGTCGGCGGAGCGGCTCAGCGTGCCCACGAGTCTGATTACGGGATGGCATGACGTGCTGGCCGACCAGACCTTCGAGCAGTATGACCGGCTGCGTCGGGCCGGGTGCGAGACCGCTCTGCTCGTCGGCCCCTGGACACATACCTCCGCCCTGCAAAAGGGATGGCCCGAGGTGTTCACCGAGAGCCTCGCGTGGCTGCGCGCCCACCTGTATGCCGACCCGTCCGGCCTGCGCCCGACCGCGGTGCGCGTGCACACCGGCGGTGAAAACGCCTGGCGGGACCTCGACGAGTGGCCGCCAGCCGCGGCTGCCACCTCGTGGTACCCCCTCCCGGGCGGGACCCTCACCCAGCAGGCCCCCACGGACTCCGCACCACTGACCTCGTTCCGCTACGACCCGGCCGACCCCACCCCGTCCGTCGGCGGCGCTCTGCTCTCCCGCACCGCCGGTCCCCGCGACAACAGCGCCCTGGAAGGCCGTGCTGACGTGCTGACGTTCACCGGCCCCCCACTGGCCGAGGCCGTGGACATTGTGGGCCCAGTCTCCGCTCGGCTGAGGATCTCCACGGACACCGGCCACGCCGACGTCTTCACCCGCCTGTGCGACGTGGACCCGCAAGGCCGCTCCGTCAACATCTGCGACGGACTGGGCCGGCTTCGGACGACTGAGCATGAGCCGTCGCAGGTCACCGTGTCGATGAGCTCCACGGCCCATCGCTTCGCCGCAGGTCACCGCATACGTTGGCAGATCAGCGGAGGCGCCCATCCGCGCTACGCCCGGAATCCCGGCACCGGGGAGCCGCAAGTGGACGCCACCACCTTCGCGCCGGTGCGCATCACACTCCACACGGACTCGGCATTGTCGCTTCCGGACGGCTCCGGGCCCACGTGATCTCCAGCTCCACGGGAAAGGGCTGACGAGCCGGGCCGCCAGGCCCGGCTCACTCCCCGGACCACCCCCTCGGGTTGCCCTGTCGCGCCGCGGCGCGATCACCCCGCGGGGACGGGCGCCACTTCATGATCGGGCAGTATGGAGCGCATGTCTGATGCCCCGATACGTCGCACACAGCCCTACGACGACGACCTGATCGCCCCCGCTCTCAGCGGGCTCATCGGAGGTTCCGGATACTGGCGGGCCGGTACGCTCGCCGGATTCACGGACGTCGGGGACTACTTGGCCGGTCGCGGCGAGCGCGTTCCGGACCAGTACAAGGGGTGGGGCTGGTCCCGGTTCATCGGACGCATCGGTGCCGTGGCACTGCGGGCCAGCGCCTTCCACGTCCGGCCCGATCTACGGGAAGTCCTCCTGCGGATGCTGGAGGTATGGGCCGAGACCCCCTTCGCCGACCCGGACGTACGGCGCCGGATGCGTACGGGGACCATCGAGCTCGCCGACGACGACGTGTACGCCGCGCGTGACGGCGACGGTGCCGTGCTGGTGCTGCACGGGCTCGGCGCGGGTGAGAAGGGGCGGCACTTCGTCGAGCTGCGCGCGGGGGAGGCCGATGCGCCCGCGCCCGGGCGGATCGTCGAGGCCGAGCCCGTACCCTCGGCCAGTTGGGAGACTCCGGCGCGGCTGCGCCGGCTCGCCGGTCTCGTACGAGAGCACGGCCCGGCTCCCTGGGACCGTGCGGCGGCCACGGCGCTCGCCCAAGCGACCGGGCTCAGCCGCGCCGCGGCCGCGCTGCTGCTCGCCGGCATCCCTGATGTGTCCTACGGGTATCGGGGCCTGGACACCGAGGCGCGCAAGGTCATGGGGCTCAAGCAGTCCGAAGCCGACGCCGGAGAACGCGAGTTGATGGGTCTGGGGGTGCCCGCACGTCTCGATCTGCTGGCCGCCGTACTGCCCGACGACCCGGAGCAGCTGTGGCGGCAGGGCGGGCAGACAGCACTCGCCGAGCGCATCGCCGAAGCCTGGCGCGCCCAGCAGGGCGTACGCCCAGCGATCTCGGAGACGACGCTCGCCGTGGCGGCCGAGCACAACACCGTTCGCATGGCCCCGGCAGCGGTCTGCGCGCTGTTCGCCGACCCCACGAGCGATCCGGTGCTCACCCGTGACCCCGACACCCGGCTGCGAGCCAGCAGCGTCATCGGCCACGGCTGGGAAGGCGAGGAAGGGTTTCACTTCAAGGAGCGCCTCTCTGTGGCCTGCGAAGCCATCGACTGGATCTACGCCGAACTTCCCGCGGGAGACCCCGTACGTGAGGGTGTTCCGCAGGTGGTCTCGCTGTTGCGTGAGCGGCTGGCACACCCGCGATTGCTGCTCGACGCCGACGGCAACCGCCTGCGCGGGCGGACCGTCGCGGAACTGTGGCCGGTCTTTTCCGGCGCCGAAGCGTACGGGGACGCCGTCGAGCCGCTGGATCATCCCACGCTCGACGACGGACTGGTCGTCGTGGCCGAGGCGGGGTTCGACCGGCGCGGCGAGCGGGGTGCTCCGGGCATCTACTTCCGGCCCGGCAAGTACGGGGCGGACGAGCGCTCGCAGCGACTGGAGGTCGTCGTCGACAGCGAAGGGTCCAACCTCGCCCGCGTCCGCTGGCTACGGGGGGCCGCATGCGAGCGCGTCGTGGAGCGGATCACTTCCCAGGCTCTGCCGCCCGGGCGCTACGAGACCGATCCCCGTCTCTCCGCACCCGATGTGGTCGACGAGGTCGCCGCGAGGACGGGCCTCGGCACCGATGCGGCGGCACTGTATCTCCAGTTGCTCGCACTGCCCGCGCCCACCGACCGCAGAGTCCGCCGCTGGAACCATTGGACGCCCGCCCACCACAAGGCGGCCATGACCGAACTCGTCGAGGCGTCCCTGGTGGTCGTCGACCGGCGGCCCCGGGCCGGGCGTGGCGTGTTCCTGCCCGGTGACTGGGCCGCCGCGGACAAGCCGTTCCACCCGATGGAAACCTGGAAGGCCGAGCTGCTCGGCGCCCGGCTGATCGCGGGCAAGGTCCGCTCCGTACCGGTCGCCGGACCGCTGCCCGAACTCTTCGCGCGTGCCTGGCAGTCGCGGGTGGTCGCCACCGGACTGGGCGATGGACCGCCCGGAGTGCGGTCATCTGATGACGGCGGACCTGCGCGCGGAGCGACCCGTCCCGCCGGCCGCGTACCGGTTGGGGCTTGAGGTCGTGGGCCCGGTGGTGTACGCGGTGATGGCCGACGAGGCAGGCGAGGCAGGCGAGGCAGGCGAGGCAGGCGAGCGGGTCATATGGTGCCCTTCCCGTCCGGCATCTGGGGTAACACTGCTGGTGGCCACGGGTTTTCGGCGCGGTCGGGGTGCGGTCGAAGCGGGGTGGCCCGCCGCCGCACCGCGCACGGATCAAGTGGCCGGGCACCTGGTCGCCGCGTTCATGGGATCGACGGTTGAACACTTCCGCTGAGGGGTGCGGTCAGACGGTCAGCGTCGCCAGCTCCGTATTGGCTCGCTCGGCGACCAGGGTGAGGACACGGCCGGCGGCGGCCAGGTCCCCGGCGGATATCCCGCCCCAGATGCGGGCGCTGATCGGGGCGGTCTCCGCGCTGGCGGTGGCGAGCAGGCCGCGCCCTGCCTCCGTCGGACGAAGGTGCGCGCCGTCCGCGACGAGCAACTGCTTGGCCAGCAGCTCGTCGAGAGTCGTGCGGATGTCGGCCGGATCGGCCTTGAGGGAGCCCTGGACCTGGAGGACGAGGCCGTCGGGTGTCTGCGGGGCGTCGGCGGTGACGGCGGCGCGCAGGGTGACCTGCTGCTGGAACGTGATGCCGTGCCGGGCCAGGACGTGCTCCAGGACGCCGCGGGCGGCGTAGTGGGCCAGGGCGAGGTCGCGGGCGTTCGCGAGGGGTGCGGTGGTGGTTTCAGTGGTGGTCATGACGTCTTCTCCTGAGTGCTCTCGTTGTTCGGTAGGGAGGGACCGAGGGGTGCGTCGAGCAGGGATTTCAGCTCGTCGGTGAACGCGCGCGTCCGCGGGGCGTCGAGGCCGCCGAGCGGCTCCAGCAACTGCTGATGCAGTGCCTGGACCACGGCGATGGCCTGCCGCGTGACGGTCGTGCCCTGCTCGGTGAGGGCCAGCTGTACGGCGCGCGGGTCGCGGGGATCGCGGGTGCGCTCGATCAGGCCGGCCGACTCCAGGGCGCGCGCCAGCTTCGAGACGTACAGCGCCTCCAGGCCGGTGTGGTCGGCGAGTTGGCGCTGACTGGGCCGCTCGCCGGCGCGCTGCATGCCGTGCAGCGACGCGACCAGCGAGTACTGCGCGTGGGTGAGGCCCAGCGGAGCCACCGCGCGATCGACCGCGACGCGCCACTTGTTGGCGAGTCGCCATACGAGGAAACCGGGTGTGGGGCCCGGCGAACCGTTGCTCATGACAAATAGATTACATGGCTACTATGTCCATGGCTACTATTTTCCGCGCGGGTGTAACGGCACACCCCGAGACCGTGGCCCGCTTCCGCACCGAGCGGTACCGCTCCTGCCCGCCACCGGCGCCTTGGCGGTTGATGGGGCGTCCGGCTCTCCGTACGGATCAACGCCCGGTGTACCGGAGGTGGTGCACAGCGGCACTGAGGCGACCGCGTGGTTGATTGCGTGAGGTGGGGTGGGATTCCGCGGCAGTCCCACGCTCGCTTGCAGGTGCTCCGACTCTGACACCTGGCCGTCATCGCCGCGCGCGACGACGTCACTCAGGTGTGCTCCCTCCCAAGCCCGCGAGCGCGGCCCTGCCGGCCAGGCCGGCCAGTGCGGGTGCTCGCGCGGCCCGTGGTTCCTCGACGCGTAGCATTGCTCATCGCTACAAGGTCAGGGCAGGTAAGACACGTCGATCGCCTGCTGTGAGGGGGTCAGGAGCGGCCCATGTACAGCGCCGACCGCGCACCGAAATCGACGACGCGCCCCCGAACACGGCCGTTGCCTCCGGCGATCGCTCCGCGGCCAAGGTCGCCACAGATGTGATCCTTACCCGAACGTCATGCAGCTCAGGAGCCCACCCATGCACCTTTTCGATGTAGAGACACTGTCTGCGGGCCCGTGGCGCAACGGCGGCGGCGCGACCAGGGAGATCGCCTCACGGCCGGCGGGCACCGACGAGTTCGGGTGGCGCGCGAGCGTCGCCGACATCAGGCGGGACGGGCCGTTCTCGGCGTTCCCGGGCGTGGACCGGACGCTCACCCTGCTGACAGGAGACGGTGTACGGCTGACCTGCTCCGGGGTGTTCGACCGGCTGCTGGCGCGTGCGGGGGAGCCGTTCGGGTTCTCCGGCGACCTCGTGCTGGCCGCCGAACTGCCGGGAGGCCCCTGCCGGGTGCTCAACATCATGGTGCGGCGCGGCCGTTGGACGGCCGGGGTGGACCGGGTCGCAGGCCCGGTCGCACCACGCGCGGGGCACGCCGGGGTGCTCTATGTGCTGCATGGCCGCTGGCAGGCCGGCGCACAGGGGCGTGTCCTGGCGTCCGGTCAGGGCGTGTGGTGGGACGGAGACGACGATGCGCCGGACGGAGCGGTCGCACCGCTCTCGCCCGACGCCGCCGCCCTGTGGGTGGATGTAGCCCCGACGGGGTGACGCCGGGTCAGCCGACCGGCGCCGCCGCCCGGCCGCCGCTCTCGGTCGAGGTGGGGTGGATGGTCTCGGAGGGCGGGTTGGCGGTGCGCCGCGCCCAGAGCCAGTACAGGGCCGAGGTGACCACCAGGGCGACGATCCACGAGATGTCGGCGCCGTCGAGCTTCTTGGTGATCGCGCCGGTGTACAGCTTGGTGGCGAGGAACGGGATCTGCACGGCGACGCCGACGACGTAGCAGGCCAGCGCGGTGACGTTCCAGCGCCCGTAGCGGCCGTCCGGGTCGTACAGGGCGGGGATGTCGACGCGTTCGCGGGAGATCAGGTAGTAGTCGACCAGGTTGATCGCGCTCCACGGGGTGAACACGGTCAGGAGCAGCAGTACGAAGTTCTTGAAGTTGGTCAGGAAGTCGTCGCTGGCGGCGAGCGCTATGGCCATGGACACCGCGATGAAGCCGACGATGTAGGCAGCGCGTACGGCGGCCGAGATGCGCGAGCGGCGGTCGAACGCGGTCACCGTGGTCAGGATCGACATGAAGCCGCCGTACGCGTTCAGGCAGTTGACGGTCAGTTTGCCGACCACGATCACCAGGTAGATGAGGAACGCGAGGAACGCCGGGCCTGCCAGATCGCCGAGGAAGCCGACCTGGTCGGGCAGGAAGGCCTTGCCTGCGACGGCCGCGGTGAGCGCGCCCAGCGTCATGGCCCACTGGGATCCGATGACGGAGCCCGCGAAGGTGGACCAGAAGGTCGCGCGCGTGCTGGTGTCGCGGGGCAGGTAGCGCGAGTAGTCGGCGACATACGGGCCGAAGGTCAGCTGCCATCCGGCCCCGAGTCCCACGGCGAGCAGGAAGGTCGCCGCCTCGAACCCCTTGTTGCCGACGTGCGCGCTGACGTCGTACTGCGTGAACAGCCGCACCAGCAGATAGCCGAGGCCGAGCGCGCCGACCACGGTCGCGATGCGGCCCGCGATGTGGATGAGGCGGTAGCCGGTGACGGCGACCACGGCGGTCAGTGCCCCGAAGACGAGGATGCCGGCGTCCGTGTTGATGTGCAGCATCTCGGAGACTGCCTGCCCGGCCAGCACGCTGCCGGTCGCAGCGAAGCCGAGGTACATGAGGATCACCAACAGCAGTGGCAGGACCGCGCCGTAGACGCCGAACTGCGCGCGGCTGGAGATCATCTGCGGTACGCCGAGCCGCGGCCCCTGTGCGGAGTGGAGCGCCATCACGACGCCGCCGAGCACGTTGCCGATCAGCAGCGCGGGTATCGCCCAGAGCGCGTCGGCACCGAAGACGACCGACAGCGCGCCGTCGACGATCGCGGTGATCTGCATGTTGGCGCCGAACCACAGGGTGAACTGGCTGCGTGGCGTGCCGTGCCGCTCGGTGTCCGGGACGGCCTCGATGGTCCGCCGTTCCATCGCGAGACGTTCCCCTGGGGCGTGTTGTACCGGCATGTTGGTGACCTCTCCCCGCAGCTGTTCCGGCGTATCGGGATGGACTACGCCGTTGACCCAGGTGGTGCTGCGCCGAATCTGGCATGGAGATGAACAAACATCAAGATCTTGAATGGCAAATTTCAAAGTGGGGAGTCGCGCCAGTGGGGATCACGCTGTCCCATGTACGGTCGTGGCCGTTGTGCCGCAGTGCCTACGGTGACCAGGCCGGCCAGGATGCGTACGTCGGGACGGACACCGCAGGGCCGGGGCCGGTCGTGGAACGAGAGGGGGAGGCGGTCGGCGGCGGTGCCGCAGGAGTTGAGGGCCGAGTGCGCTCCTGGGTTGACGCGTCGCGGGCGGCGGCTGCGTACCGTCCGGGACCAAGGACGTGGTCCGCGTCGGCAACCCAAGGGGGAATCCATGGGATCGGTCAACAAGCACCTCGCACTGACCGGAGCGTTCGCCGCCCTCGGCATGGGCCTGGCCTTCGCACCCTCGGCCGACGCATCGCCCCGCCCCGCCGGAGCCACCGCCGACGTCACGGTGCAGACCCGCGAGGATGTCTGCCTCACCGCGGACTGAGCCCGCAGGGGCCGCGCGCACCGGCGAATATGGCCTGTTCGCTCCGGCACCCACTGCCGGGGGTTCTGCCACCATCACCTCACGGAGACGTGGAGGGTGGTGAGGTGGTTGTCCGGCGGAGGAGGTGCTCCGAGGCCGATCAGACATCCCTGGGAGTGGGAGGAACACGAGTGGCGGTGGCACGTCGAGCGGGTGCGGGCGGGGCGCAGTCTCAAACCGGCGAGGTGGCCCCGGGGGGCCAGGGTAGCCGTCGCCCTGTCCTTCGATCCCGATCACGAGTCGATCCCGCTGCGCGACGGGCAGACCCAGCCGGGCAAGCTCTCCCAGGGCCAGTACGGCGCCCGCGTAGGAGTCCCCAGGATCCTGGCGGCGCTGGAGCGGAGCTCCGTACCGGCCACCTTCTTCATGCCGGCGGTGTGTGCCCTGCTGCGCCCGGAGGAGGCGCGAGGCTACACCGACCGGGGACATGAGGTCGGTATTCACGGGTGGATCCATGAGCGAAATATGGAACTGGATCCCAAGAACGAGCGCGACCTGATGTTCCGCTGCGTTGACACCCTGGAACGGCTCAGTGGCCGGCGGCCGGTCGGCATCCGCACACCTTCGTGGGACTTCAGCGATCACACGCTCGCGATCAGCCGCGAACTGGAGTTGCTGTACGACTCCTCACTGATGGCCGATGACGACCCGTACGAGATCCTCGCGGACGGAGAGCCCACCGGCATGGTGGAGCTGCCCCCGGAGTGGATCCGCGACGACGCCGTCTACTTTCCGATGGACCGTTACACGGACCTGCGCCCCTACGCGTCGCCGCGGCACGTGCTCGGCATCTGGCGGGACGAGTTCGACGCCGCGTATGCCGAGGGCGGTATGTTCCAGATGACCATGCACCCGCATGTGATCGGTCACCGCTCCCGGATGGTGGTTCTGGAAGAGCTGCTGGACCACATCGCGAGCCACCCGGACGTCTGGTATGCCACGCACGCGGACATCGCCGCATATGTGAAGGAGCAGGCGGGGGACGGCTCTTAGGGCCTGTGTGATGTCGTGATCATTCGGCGGTCTTCAGCAGGTCGTCGACCCAGATCATTGCGGCGCGGAGGTGAAGGCCGGCGAGGTAGCTG
>NZ_JBHWUR010000153.1:0-14561 GCF_042737755.1 Streptomyces sp. NPDC059994 | reverse complement strand
CGCGTCGCCCGGCCGCGCGTCGCCCGGCCGCGCGTCGCCCGGCCGCGCGTCGCCCGGCGGCTCGCGCCCGCCGCCCCGGCCGATTACGAGCGGATCGTCGTGACCACCCGCGACACGCTGGTGCGTGCCAAGGCGGACATCCCCGAGGCGTAAGGAACGGATAAGGCAAGAGATAGAGGCGCGCATAAGAGTCTCGTAAGGAATTCACGCCCGCAGCAGACAGCGGTGTCGCGCGGCAGCCGCCCGGCGGCGTCCAAGGCACCGCTGGTGAGGAGCAGGTCGACGTGTCACGGCAGCCCGGCCGGTGCGTCCGCCGGGTTGACCAGGCGGAGCATGCCATGCGGGCGGGCGAAGGCCAGAACCCCCCTGCGGCGCGTCCAGCCAGGTCAGCGGGCCGCCCCGAAGCCGGGCAGGGTCCGGCGCAGCCGCAGGGCCTTGCGGTGGGGCGTGAGCCCGGGTCCCCGGGAACGGGACGGTGAAGCCGAGCACCAGCGCGACTCCGTTGAACAGCAGCGTGTGGCGCCAGGCCTGCCAGAACGCCGGGTCGTGGAAGACGTGACTGAGGTTGGACCAGCCGGCCCAGGTGGTCCGCCCGTCCTCGGTCTTCTGGAAGGCCAGGCTTCTGGCAGGCCAGGCTTAGGCCAGGACGAAGCTCCCGGGCCATCGGGTACCAGGGAAGAAGGCGAAGCAGAGCACGGTGCCGCCCAGGAAGCCGTGCGCGGTCAGCCGGCGCCTGAGCAGCCCCGGCACCGGCCAGGCCGTCCTCGCCATCGGTTTGTGCGAACAGATTTCGGAATGCGGCGCGGAGCCGTCTACCGTGCATAGGCATGAGTGCCGTCCCCAGCACGCCCGCACCCGGACGGCGGCGGTTCGGCTGGCCGCAGCGCGTCTTCTCCCAGGTGCTGCTGATGCAGCTGGCCATCGCCGCCGGTGTCACCGTGCTCGCGACCGGCCTGTTCCTCGCCCCGCTCAGCCACCAGCTCGACGACCAGGCGATGCGCCGGGCCCTCGCCATCGCCGAGTCGACGGCCGCCCAGCCGCAGCTCGCGGCGGACCTGGTCGCGTCCCGGCCCGCCGCCGACGGCCCCGTGCAGCGCGAGGCCGAGCGGATCCGCCGGGCCACCGGCGCCGAGTACGTGGTGGTCATGGACCGGCGCGGGGTGCGCTGGTCGCACACCGACGGCAAGCAGATCGGCAAGGTCGTCTCCACCGACCCCAGCGAGGCGCTGGCGGGCGAGGAGGTCATGGAGATCGACAGCGGCACGCTGGGCCGCTCGGCGCGCGGCAAGGTGCCGCTGCGGGACTCCGGCGGCGCGATCGTCGGGGCGGTGTCGGTCGGGATCGAGTACGACAGCGTGCGCGCCCGGCTGCTCGCCGCCATCCCCGGGCTGCTCGCCTACGCGGGCGGCGCCCTCGCGGCAGGCGCCCTCGCCGCGTATCTGATCTCCCGCCGGATCCAGAAACAGACCCGTGACCTGGCCTTCTCCGACATCTCCGCGCTGCTCGCGGAGCGCGAGGCGATGCTCCACTCGATCCGCGAGGGCGTGGTGGCGCTCGACCGCACCGGCCGGATCCGGCTGCTCAACGACGAGGCCCAGCGGCTTCTCGGCGTCGGCCCCGAGGCCGCGGGCCGCCCCCTGGACGAGGTGCTCGGCGCGGGGCGGACGACCGATGTGCTCGCGGGCCGCGTCTCGGGCACCGATCTGCTGACCGTACGCGGCCACCGCGTCCTGGTCGCCAACCGCATGCCGACCGACGACGGCGGCGCCGTCGCCACCCTGCGGGACCGCACCGAGCTGGAGCGCCTGGGGCGCGAGCTGGACTCCACCCACGGCCTCATCGACGCCCTGCGTGCCCAGGACCACGAGCACGCCAACCGGCTGCACACCCTGCTCGGCCTGCTGGAGCTGGAGATGCACGACGAGGCGGTCGAGTTCGTCACCGAGGTCGTCGGCGTGCACCGGACCACCGCCGAGCAGGTCACCGAGAAGGTCCGCGACCCGCTGCTCGCGGCGATGCTGGTCGGCAAGGCCACCGTGGCGGCCGAGCGCGCGGTCGCCCTGCGCATCACCCCGGACACCCTGCTCCCCGACCGGCTGGTCGACCCGCACGGGCTCGTCACCGTCGTCGGGAACCTCGTCGACAACGCGCTGGACGCGGCCGCGGGCACTCCGGACGCCTCGGTCGGGGTGACCCTGCGCGCCGAGGGGCGTACGGCCGTGCTGCGGGTCGTCGACAGCGGCCCCGGCGTCCCCGACGGGCAGCGCGAACTGATCTTCACCGAGGGCTGGTCCACCAAGGATCTCCCCGCCCACGGCAAGCGGGGCCTGGGGCTCGCCCTGGTCCGGCGGTTCGCCGAGCGCCAGGGCGGGCACGCGCGCGTGGCCACGGGTGCGGACGGCGGGGCCGAGTTCACCGTCGTCCTGCCGGAGGCGCTGAGCGAGGCCCTGGACGAGGACGCGAACGGGACCGTACTGCATGAGGAGGCGCGATGATCGATGTCCTCGTCGTGGACGACGACCGGCGGGTCGCCGACATCAATGCCGCGTACGCCGAAAAAGTTCCCGGTTTCCGGGTGGTGGCGAAGGCGCATTCGGCCGCGGAGGCGCTCGCGATCATCGCCGAGCGCCCCGTCGATCTGGTCCTGCTCGACCACTATCTGCCGGACGAGAACGGCCTCGCCGTCGTACGCGAGCTGCGCCGGCTCGGCCACCACACCGACGTGATCATGGTGACGGCCGCCCGCGACGTCAGCACCGTCCAGGCCGCGATGCGCCAGGGGGCACTCCAGTACCTCGTCAAGCCGTTCAGCTTCGCGGGGCTGCGCACCAAGCTGGAGGCGTACGCCGCGCTGCGCCGCACCCTCGACGGCGGCGGCGAGGCCGAACAGGCCCAGGTGGACCGGATCTTCGGCGCCCTCTCGGTCTCCGGCGAGCCCGACCTGCCCAAGGGCCACTCCCCCACCACCGCCGAACTGCTGCGCCAGGTGCTGCTCGCGGCCGAAGGCCCGCTCTCGGCGCAGGAGATCGCGGAGCGGGCGGGGGTGAGCCGGCAGACGGCCCAGCGCTATCTGAAGCTTCTGGAGCGGGCGGGTCGCGTACGGCTCGGTCTGCGCTACGGGGAGACCGGCCGCCCCGAGCACCGCTACGAGTGGGCGACCGGCCGCTGACGCCCGGGTCCGAGCGACACCCCGGTCCGAGTGACACCCCGGTCCGAGTGACACCGGGATCCGAACGTCTCAGCCCTTCGGGACCTTGTTCACGAACTCGGTGGTGAACGTCTTGGACAGGTCCACCTCCGCGTGCTTGAGGTTGGGGTTGAACGCCTTCAGGACCTTCTCGACCGTCTCGGGCCCGTTGGCGGGCATCACTCCGTCCTTGGTGAACATGGGCAGGGTGCTCTTGATGGACTGCGCGTAGAGCGCCTTGCCGCCCTTCGCGTAGTCGGCGGGCATCTTTGCCGCGATCTCCTCCGCGCTGTGCGAGGACATCCACCGCAACGTCTTGACCAGCGCGTTCGCCAGCTTCTGCACGGTCTCCTGGTGCCCGTTCACCCAACTCGCGTTCATGTAGAGGCTCGACGAGGGGTACGGGCCGCCGAGCGCGGACCGCGACCCCTCGGGCGTCCGCATGTCGATGAGGACCGTGCCGAGCTTCTGGTCCAGGACGTTGGCGACCGTCGGATCGGTCGTCATGCCGCCCTGGATGGAGCCCTGCTTCAGAGCGGCGATGAACGTCTGGCCCGCGCCGACCGCGACCGGCGTGAAGTCGCTGGTCTTCAGCCCGCCGCGGACCGCCAGGTACTTGGTGAGGAAGTCGGTCGACGAGCCGAGGCCGGTGACGCCGAGCTTCTTCCCCTTGAAGTCCTTGGGAGTGGCGATGTCGCCCTCGGCCTTGCTGGAGACGATCTCGACTTCGCCGGGCGCGTGCGAGAACTGCACCACCGACTCCACCTGCTTGCCCTTGACCTGGAGGTCGAGGGTGTGGTCGTAGAAGCCGACGGCGCCCTGGACGTCGCCGGAGATCAGCGCGGTCTCGGCCTGCACCCCGGCCGGCTCGCTCAGCAGCTGGACGTCCAGCCCCTCGGCCTTGAAGAAGCCCAGCTGCTGGGTGAGCATCGCGGGCAGATAGATGACCTTGTCCAGGCCACCGACCATGATCTTGACCTTGTTCGACGAGCCGGATCCGGAGTCGTCCGAGCCGCAGGCGGTCAGGGTGGCGGCGGCGAGGGCGCCCGCCAGGACGGCCGCGGGGATTCTGCTGAAGTGGTGGCTGCGCATGTCATCACGTCCCGGTGATATGGGTGAGAGAGGGAGGGGGTACGGGGAGGGGTAGAGACCCGTCAGTCGCCGGGGGCACGCCTTCAGCGTTCGGTGCCGGGCTCGGCGGGCCGCCAGCGGAACAGCCGGCGTTCGGCGAAGGTGAGCAGTCCCTCGGTGAAGAGGGCGACGATCGCGAGGATGACCATCGCCGCGTACACACCGGCGGCGTTGAACGTCCCCTGCGAGGCGGCGACGAGCAGCCCGAGCCCCTTGGTCGCGCCGATGTACTCGCCGACGATCGCGCCGATCAGGGCGAACCCGAAGCTGACGTGGAGACTGGTGAAGATCCAGGACGTGGCGGAGGGGACGACGACCTGAAGGGTGACCCGCCGGTTGCTCGCGCCCAGGATGCGGGCGTTGTCCACCAGATTGCGGTCGACCTCGCGGGCGCCCTGGAACGCGTTGAAGAAGACCGGGAAGAAGACCAGGACGACCGCCGACGCGACCTTCGAGGCCGGGCCGAGCCCGAACCAGATGAGGAAGATCGGCGCGAGCACGATCCTCGGGATCGCGTTGAGGACCTTGATGTACGGGCCGAGGACATCGGCGAGGAACCGGATCCGGCCGAGGGTGATGCCGAGGACGACACCGCCAAGGACGCCGATGATCCAGCCGAGCAGGGCCTCGTACAGCGTGTACCAGATCTGCTCCCACAGGGAGCCCTGCGCGGTGCCGTGCACGGCCCAGTCGCGTATCTGCTCCCAGATCTTCGACGGCATCGAGAAGTTGAAGGGGTCGATGGCCTTGGTGCGGGCCAGGACCTCCCAGAGCGCGATCACGGCGACGAGCAGCAGGACGCGGCTGCCGTGGACGAGGAAGCGCCGGTTGCGGGCGGCGCGCGCCCGCGCCCTGGTGCGCTCGGTGGGCTTGACCGGGGCTGCGTCGATCGTGTCAGGCGACATCGGCGGCACCCCGCTCCCGGGTGATGCGGACCTCTTCGCCCAGCGACTCCCAGATCTCCCGGTAGATCTCGATGAACCGGGGCTCCAGTCGGATCGACTCGACCTTGCGGGGGCGCGGCAGGTCGATGTCGAAGACCTGCTTGACGGTCGCGGGGCCCGCGGTCATGACGACGACCTTGTCGGCGAGGGCGATCGACTCCTCCAGGTCATGGGTGACGAAGACGACGGAGGAGCCCGTTCCGGACCACAGGTCGAGGAGCTCGTCGGACATCAGCGCCCTGGTCTGTACGTCGAGCGCCGAGAACGGCTCGTCCATCAGCAGGATCTCGGGGTCGTTGACCAAGGTCGCGGCGAGGGCGACGCGCTTGCGCTGGCCGCCGGAGAGCTGGTGCGGATAGCGGTCCTCGAAGGACGCGAGTCCGACCCGGGCCAGCCATGCGCGGGCCCTCTCCTTGGCCTCCGCCTTCGACGCGCCCCTGAAGCGCGGCCCTGCCATCACGTTCGACAGGACGGTCCGCCAGGGGAAGACCGCGTCCTGCTGGAAGACGAAGCCGATCTTGTCGCCGATGCCGTCGACCGGCTCCCCGGCCACCAGGACCTCGCCCTCGGTGGGCTCCTCCAGACCGCTGACCAGGGACAGGGTCGTCGACTTCCCGCAGCCGGTGGGGCCGACCACGGCGACGAACTCACCGCGCCCCACGGTCAGGTCCAGGTCCCGGACGGCCGTGTGCAGCGCCCCGGACGGCGTACGGAACGACTTGCTCGCGCTCCGCAGCTCGATGGCGGGGCTTCTGTCAGGGCCCGCCTGCTCTGTGCCCCTCTGCTCTGTGCTCATGGAGCGGGACCGTAGATGTGGCGCAGGGCACAGCGGCAGCCTTGTGGGCGCAAGACACACTTCTGCTCGCTGACCCCTGTTGTGCTCGTTTTGCTCGCGCTACAACTGCGGGGATTCAACGGGAAGGAAACACGTTGATAGACGTCCTGGTCGTGGACGACGACTTCCGTGTCGTCGAGATCAACGCGGCATACGTCGGGAAGGTTCCCGGGTTCCGGGTCGTCGCCCGCGCGCACAGCGCCGCCCAGGCGCTGGCGACGCTGGAGCGCCACCGGGTCGACCTGGTACTGCTCGACCACTTCCTGCCGGACGAGACCGGGCTGTCACTGGTCCGACGGATGCGCCAGCTCGGCCACCACACCGATGTGATCATGGTGACCTCGGCCAGCGACGTGGCCACCGTCCAGGCCGCGATGCGCCACGGCGCGCTGCACTACCTCGTCAAGCCGTTCACCTTCGCGGGCCTGCGGACCAAGCTCGACGCGTACGCGACCCTGCGCCGCACCGTGGACCGGGCCGGGGAGGACGGCGCCGAGGGCACCGGGCAGGACCAGGTCGACCGGATCTTCGGGGCGCTGCGCAGCGCCGCGACCGCCCCCGGGCTGCCCAGCGGCCACTCGCTGCCCACGGCGGAGTTGATCCGCGAGGTGCTGCACCACGCGGACCATCCGCTCTCGGCCCATGAGGTGGCGGGCCGCACCGGCCTCAGCCGCTCCACCGCCCAGCGCTACCTCCGGCTCCTGGAGCAGTCCGGCCGCCTCCGCCTCACCCTGCGGTACGGGGAGACGGGCCGCCCGGAACACCGGTACGCCTGGGCCGTGTGACCGGCGGGGCCGCGGCCGGGCGCCCTGGCCTCAGGAGGATCGATCCTGCCGACGGCTAGACCGCCCCCGCCCCCGTCAGCGATCGCACCTCCGTCTCCGCGTGGCGGGCCGCGTCCGGCGGCTCGGGTGAGGTCACCGTGCCCAGCCAGCCGGTCAGGAAGCCCAGCGGGATGGAGATGAGGCCCGGGTTCTCCAGCGGGAAGAACTGGAAGTCCACCCCGGGGAACAGCGCGTGGGGCCCGCCCGAGACCACCGGTGACAGCACCACCAGGACCAGCGCGGGAATGAGTCCGCCGTAGACCGACCAGACCGCGCCCCGGGTGGTGAAGTTCCGCCAGAACAACGAGTAGAGCAGCACGGGCAGATTGGCCGAGGCCGCAACCGCGAACGCCAGCCCGACCAGGAACGCCACGTTCAGGTCCCGGGCCAGCAGCCCGAGACCGATGGCGACCGCCCCGATCCCGGCGGCGGCGACCCGGGCCACCGCCACCTCGCTGTGCTGCCTGGCGTGGCGCCGCCGCAGCGAGGCGTACAGGTCATGGGCGACGGAAGCGGAGGAGGCGAGGGTGATCCCGGCGACGACGGCCAGGATGGTGGCGAAGGCGACGGCGGCCACGACCGCGAAGAGAACCGTTCCGCCTGTGGAACCCGCGCCGCCGCCCAGATCGAGCGCCAGTAGCGGCACGGCCGTGTTCCCCGCCGCGTTCGCGGACTTCACCTCGGCGGAGCCGACCACGGCGGCCGCGCCGAAGCCGAGCACGATGGTCATCAGGTAGAAGCCGCCGATGAGACCGATCGCCCAGACGACCGAGTGGCGCGCGGCCCGGGCGGTCGGCACCGTGTAGAAGCGGGAGAGGATGTGCGGCAGCCCCGCCGTACCGAGCACCAGGGCCAGGCCCAGGCTGATGAAGTCGAGCCGCGCGGTCCAGCCGCCGCCGTATCTGAGCCCCGGGGAGAGGAACTCCTTTCCGTGGCCGCTCCGTTCGGCCGCCGTGTTGAGCAGCAGATTGATGTTTCCGTGGAAGCGCATCAGCACCAGCACGGTGAGCGTGACCGCTCCGGCCATGAGGAGGACGGCCTTCACGATCTGGATCCAGGTGGTCGCCCGCATCCCGCCGAGCGACACATAGATCACCATCAGCGCACCCACGCCGATGACGGTCCACGAGCGGGCCGCGCCGCTGGATCCGCCGAGCAGCAGCGCCACCAGGCTGCCCGCGCCGACCATCTGCGCCACCAGATAGAGAACGGACACGGTGACCGAAGAAGTTCCCGCCGCGATCCGCACCGGGCGCTCGCTCATCCGGGCGGCGATGACATCGGCGAGGGTGAACCGCCCGCAGTTGCGGACCAGTTCGGCCACCAGCAGCAGCACCACCAGCCAGGCCACCAGGAACCCGACGGAGTAGAGCATCCCGTCGTACCCGAAGAGCGCGATGAGTCCGGAGATCCCCAGGAACGAGGCGGCCGACATGTAGTCGCCGGCGATGGCGAAACCGTTCTCCATGGGGGAGAACAGCCGCCCGCCCGCATAGAACTCCTCCGCCGAGCCGCGCCGGCCGCGGCTCACCCAGGTGGTGATCGCCAGCGTCGCCGCCACGAACGCGCTGAACAGCAGCAGCGCCAGCGCCTGGTGATCCCTGCCGGCGCTCACCTGGCCATCCCCCGTGTCATCTCCTGGGTGTCCCAGCGCAGTTCGAGCGCGGCCCGGTCCCGGCGCAGCCTCGCATGACGGGCGTACGCCCAGGTCAGCAGGAAGGTGGAGAGGAACTGGCCGAGCCCGGCGACCATGGCGACATTGACCGCCCCGACCACCTGATGGGCCATCAGGTCCGGCGCGGTGGTCGCGGCCACGACATACGCGAAGTACCAGGTGAGGAACGCGAGCGCGGCCGGGACCACGAACCTGCGGTAGCGGGCGCGCACTTCCTGGAAGGCTGCGCTGCGCTGCACCTCCAGATAGATGTCGGCCGCGCTGCGCCCCGCGTCCGGCTCGGCCGCCCGCTGCCGCGCCGGAGCGACCGCGGGCACCGTGCCGTCCAGTTCGCCCCACCCGGAGGCGAGCGCGTCGTACCAGGGGTCGTCGATCCGTGCCGCCACCGGTTCGTGCCGTTCCTGTCTCTCCACCGAACAACACTCCTTAGTCCACGGCCCTGTTCGGCCGCGTGCCCAAGGATGGGCAGAAGGGACGTCCTCGCACTCTTCAACGCCCCCCTCTTCACCCCATTAGGTGATGGCCGAACCCGGTGGTCGCGAGAGGCCGTGCTGATAGGCGTACCGCACGGCCTGCGCCCGGTCCCTGGCTCCCGTCTTGGCGAAGATGTTGTTGATGTGTGTCTTCACCGTCGCGGTGGAGATGTGCAGCGCACGGGAGATCTCAGGGTTGGACAGGCCCTCCGCGACCAGGCCGAGCACCTCGCCCTCACGGCCGGTGAGCCCGTCGGGCAGCACCGCCGGAGCCGTCGCGGGCGGTGGCGCCATCACCCTTTCGAGCAGTCGCCGTTGCACCGAGGGCGCCAGACCGGCCTGTCCGGCCAGCACGTCCTGTATCGCCCTGACGATCTCGTCGCCGCCCGCGTCCTTGGTCAGATACCCGCGCGCCCCGGCCTGCAGCGCCGGGAAGAGCGAGTCGTCGTCGGCGTAGGTCGTCAGGATCACCACCTGCGTACCCGGATACGCGGAGCGGATACGGCGGGTGGCCTCGGCCCCGTCGCAGCGCGGCATCCGCAGGTCCATCAGGACCACGTCCGGGGCCACTTCGGCGACCAGCGCGACCGCCTCCTCGCCGTCCTTCGCCGCGCCCACCACCTCGACGCCGGGCAGCAGCCCGAGCAGCATCACGATCCCCTCACGCACCACCGACTGGTCGTCCGCCACGACCACGCGCATCGCACGGCCCCCCTTTCCGGGCCCGTCCTCGGCCCCGGCACCTCCCACGGTCACACCGCCCCCTTCCCCGGTCATGCCGGCACCCTCAGCCGCACCACGAAGCCCTCTTCCTCCGGTCCCGCCTCCAGAGTCCCGCCGAGCAGTTCGGCGCGCTCCCTCATCCCGAGCAGACCGTATCCGGAACCGCTCACTGCCAGTTCGTCGGCGACCCGGCCACCGCCCGAGTCCCTTACCTCCAGGGCCACTTCGTCCGGCAGATACTCCAGCCGGACGGCCACGGCGGCGCCCGGCGCGTGCTTGCGCACATTCGTCAGGGCCTCCTGCGCCACACGCCGCACCGCCTGGGACGCCTCGGCCGCCAACGGCCGCCGCTCCCCAGTCACTTCGACCCCGGCCGGACCGCCGGGCCCGCCGCCTTCGACGAGCGTATGCAGGAAGTCCTCGACCGGCGTGATCTCGCCGCGCAGCGCGGAGAGCGCCTGCCGGGTCTCGGCCAGGCCCTCCCGCGCCATCGACCGGGCGGCGACCACCCGCTCCAGGATCCGGTCCCGGAAGTCCCCGGCGGGCTCGCGCTCGATCATCAGCCGGGCCGCCTCCAGATGCACCAGCTGGGCGGAGAGGCTGTGCGCCAGCACATCGTGGATCTCTCGGGCGATCCTGGCCCGCTCGGCGAACGCGGCCGACTCGGCCCGGGCGGTCCGGGCGGCCCGCTCCTGGGCGAGCAGCCGCTGGGCGTTGCCCCGCGCCTCCGCGTCCAGCCGCAGCACATATCCGGCGAGGCCCAGCCCTGCGGTGGTGAGGGCGGTGGTCAGCCAGGTGTCGGTGTTCACCACCGCATACGCCCCGAGGGCCACCAGGGTGCAGGGGACGGCGGCGCCCAGCGGGAGCCGTTCCAGAGCGGAGATCGCGCAGCCGCACCACACGATGATCGCGAAGATGTGCCAGTCGCTCTGCTGCGCGCCGAGCGCCGACGCCATCAGCAGCGCGAGCAGCCCCAGCGAGGGCCACAGCCGGTGGGCGAGCGTCTGCTGCCAGAACGCCCGGGCCAGCACGACCATCACCGCCACCATGGCGACGCCCAACGCCCAGGACCAGCCGTCGGGCCCCTTCTCGCTGATCGCGGTCCACAGCATCCCGCCGAGCAGCAGCCCGCGCACACCCCACATGATGCCGAGCCGTGCGCGGGTGAGCCCTTCGCGGGAGAGCGCCTCCCGCGAGGGCCAGATGAACCAGACGTCGGTGGTCACACGCGGTCCTTCCACAGCGGCCGGGTGGAGCCGTCGGCAGCAACACCGTACGACGCGTGCAGCGGCTGGGCCCGCCACGCCAGGACGCCGCTGCGGACCAGGAGCGAGGCCGCCAGGCCAAGCAGCAGCGCGCCCGTGCCCATCCGTATCCCGGCCAGGGCGCCGATGCCGACGAGCCCTGCCCGGACCGCGATGCCCACGGCCCAGACGGCCGCCGTCGCCTTGGTACCCCTGGTCCACACCGAGCCGTCCGCCTCGGTCCACACCTTGCTGGTCCAGCCCCAGGCCGCACCCATGAGCAGCCCGGCCGCGGTCTCCGTGCCGAGCAGCAGCACCGAGGCCATGTGGTGGTCCGGGTCGACCAGGCCCTTTTCCCGTATCGCCAAATACACCAGGACCGCTGGGACGAGCCACCAGCGTCTGGCGTCGGCCAGCTGCTGGGGCCGCACCTGGCGCGAGACGATCAGCGCGACGACGGCCACCGCCACCAGCACATTCACGAGCGCGGACATCTGGGCCTCCGGAACTACGACGGCAGGACTTCCCTACGCCATCGAAGTTACGGAAACGGCCTGGTCAGACACATCGGAGCAGGGGTTGAACGTGGGTGGAGCTCTCGGCTCCACCCACGGGTGGACACGCCACCCCCGGCGCCCGGACGGGCGAGGCAGCCGGGGCAGCCCGGACCTGCCCGGCCATCCCGGCCGCCCCCGCCGCGGCTACGCGTCGATGCGCGAGCGGTCCAGCGTCGCCGCCGAGCTGGTGATGAACTCCTTGCGGGGCGCCACCTCGTTGCCCATCAGCAGATCGAAGACCTGCTCGGAGGCCTCCAGGTCGCCGATGTTGATCCGGCGCAGGGTGCGGAACCGCGGGTCCATCGTGGTCTCCGCCAGCTGGTCGGCGTCCATCTCGCCGAGGCCCTTGTAGCGCTGGATGGAGTCCTTGTACCGGACGCCCTTGCGCTGGAACTCCAGCAGGGTCTGGCGCAGCTCGTTGTCCGAGTACGTGTACACGTACTTGTCCTGGCCCTTCTTGGGCTGGACCAGCTCGATCCGGTGCAGCGGCGGGACGGCGGCGAAGACCCGGCCCGCCTCGACCATCGGGCGCATATAGCGCTGGAAGAGGGTCAGCAGCAGGATGCGGATGTGGGCGCCGTCGACATCGGCGTCGACGAGCAGCACGATCTTGCCGTACCGCGCCGCGTCGATGTCGAAGGTCCGGCCCGAGCCCGCTCCTATGACCTGGATGATCGCGCCGCACTCGGCGTTCTTGAGCATGTCCGAGACGGACGCCTTCTGAACGTTGAGGATCTTGCCGCGGATCGGGAGCAGCGCCTGGAACTCCGAGTTCCGGGCGAGCTTGGCGGTGCCGAGCGCGGAGTCGCCCTCGACGATGAAGAGCTCGCTGCGCTCCACGTCGTCGCTGCGGCAGTCGGCCAGCTTGGCCGGCAGCGAGGAGGACTCCAGGGCGGTCTTCCGCCGCTGCGCCTCCTTGTGCTGACGGGCGGCGATCCGGGTCCTGGCCGCGGCCACGATCTTGTCGAGCACCGCCCGGGCCTGCGCCTTGGCGTCGCGCTTGGTGGAGGTCAGGAACGCCTTCAGCTCCTTGGCGACCACATTGGCGACGATCCGGTTGGCCGCCGAGGTGCCGAGCACCTCCTTGGTCTGGCCCTCGAACTGCGGCTCGGCGAGACGGACGGTGACCACCGCCGTCATGCCCTCCATGGCGTCGTCCTTGACGACGTCGTCCTCCGCGACGCGCAGCAGCTTCGCGGAGCGCAGCACCTCGTTGACGGTCTTGGTGACCGAGCGCTCGAAGCCGCTGACATGGGTGCCGCCCTTGGGGGTGGCGATGATGTTCACGAACGACTTCAGGTTGGTGTCGTACCCGGTGCCCCAGCGCAGCGCGATGTCCACGACGAGCTCGCGGGTGACCTCGGTGGGGGTCATGTGGCCGCGGTCGTCCAGGACCGGGACGGTCTCCTTGAAGGTGCCCTGGCCGGTGAGCCGCAGCACGTCGCAGACGCCCTTGTCCTGGGACAGGTAGTCGCAGAACTCGCTGATCCCGCCGTCGAAGCGGAACGTCTCTTCGGTCTTGCCCTCGCCGTCGAGGCCGCGCTCGTCCCGGACGACGATGGTCAGGCCTGGGACCAGGAAGGCCGTCTGGCGCGCGCGCTGGTGGAGCGTCTCCAGGGAGAGCTTCGCGTCCTTGAGGAAGATCTGGCGGTCCGCCCAGTAGCGGATGCGCGTGCCGGTGCGGGTCTTGGGCACCCGCTTGCCCTTGAGCAGCCCGCTCGACGGGTCGAAGGGGGCGTCGGGACCCTGCTCGGTGAACATGCCGGGCGTGCCGCGCCGGAAGCTGATCGAGTGCGTCGCGCTGCTGCGGTCGACCTCGACGTCGAGGCGGGCCGAGAGCGCGTTCACCACGGACGCGCCCACGCCGTGCAGACCGCCGGAGGCGGCGTAGGAACCGCCGCCGAACTTGCCGCCGGCGTGCAGCTTGGTCATGACGACCTCGACGCCCGACAGACCGGTCTTGGGCTCGACGTCGACCGGGATGCCCCGGCCGTTGTCCCGCACCTCGACCGAGGCGTCGTCGTGCAGGATCACCTCGATGAAGTCGCAGTACCCGCCCAGAGCCTCGTCGACGGAGTTGTCGATGATCTCCCAGAGGCAGTGCATCAGGCCGCGGCTGTCGGTCGAGCCGATGTACATGCCCGGGCGCTTGCGGACCGCTTCGAGGCCTTCAAGGACGAGCAGGTGCCGCGCGGTGTAGTTGGAGCCGTCCCGGTCGGCGCCGGAGAGCAGCGCAGTGGACGGAACGGACGTCTCGGCGGTCACGCAGTTCGCTCCTCGCTGAATTTCAATTCGCCCCCGATGGGCAGGGGGTCGGCGTCGGTCGCCGGTCAGAGGGTACCGAGGCCTGGTAGAGCCGTTGTCACGCCACCCTCGGCAATACTCATGCTAGTCCAGCCTCGCATGCATGTTCGATCCCTCGTTGGGGTGATGCGGATATCACGTTCCCATCCAGGCATGAACCATTTAGGCTCCGGGCACGTCCTCATGAACAACCGGCAACCCCGCCGGGCGGACCAAACCGAGACAAGCAACGCGAAACCGTAAAGCAACGCAATACGGCTCATTCGCCGCCAACCGGCAGCAGACAGCCACCTTGACCAAGAAGTTTCAAGGAGAAGGCCCGAGCGGGAACGTTTTCGGCCTGGTTGGATGTTGACCCTGGTACGACAGCTCGTCGAGCTAGAGAAGAGGCGACGTGACTACTGTTCTGACCCCCGCGAGCCCCCTGACGGCCGCTGACCGTTGCGACCGCTGCGGCGCACAGGCATACCTGCGTGTCCTTCTGACCAGCGGCGGCGAACTGCTCTTCTGTGCTCACCACGGACGCAAGTTCGAGCCGGAACTGAAGAAGATCGCCGCTGAGATACAGGACGAGACGGACCGCCTCACCGCGGTGCCCGAATCCGCAGGCGAAGAGGATCACTGACACCTCGCACTGACGACGAGCCAGGGCCGGTCCAGGACC
>NZ_JBHWUR010000152.1:0-14694 GCF_042737755.1 Streptomyces sp. NPDC059994 | reverse complement strand
CTCCGAAGGGCCAAAACCTTCATCTTTCACACAGCACCATGATCGGGAGCTGCCCTACAAACAACTCCTTCTCACGCTCAGGACACACGGAAACAAGCAGCTCAAACGAGCCTTCTTCCTCTCCGCGTTCGCTGCCTTGGGCGACCCGGCGTCGCGGGCCTACTACGACAAGAAGATCGCCCAAGGGAAGCACCACACTCAGGCCCTGCTCTGCCTCGCCAGACGGCGGGCAGACGTCCTCTTCGCGATGCTCCGCGACGGAACCTTCTACGAACCTCAGCCTGCCAGATCAGCCTGAAGCACCAAGAATTCGCCTGGCCTCGACCCACAGGCGCTCGAACTCCTCCGCGGAGATCTCGGCTGCCCCAGGCTGGTCCTGCCAGCCGTCGAGCACGGCCTCGGCCAGGACGCCGTACTGCCGTTCATAGCGACCCATCGCCGCGAGATCGGCATGATCACGCAAGTGCAGTACCTCTTCCAATGAGGCAGCCGTCACCGGCCGTGAGTCCTTCCCCCGGACCTCAACGTGACGCGCCGCCCAGCCCTCGTCATCGGCCTCGAAATACAGCCACAGATCTTCGTCCGCGTAGTAGGTGCGGAACCAGGTCGTCATGCCCCCATCCTCACCCACCAGCAGCCCGCACCGCCTTGACCAAACAGATAGGGGCACCCCCCCCGAGCCGCCCGGACCTGCACACCGGGACACACCAGGCCCCAGGGCAGGGGCCACCCCCTTGGACGCGGATGCCAGCGCAGTACGGCGCCCGCGTGCGCCGACCAGCACCCAGCGCTCGCATATTCGCAGGTCAGAGCGCCTCTATGTCGGGCTTGCAGGCCGTAGCGTTCACCACGCCACGAACCAGTTGGGCGCTCGGGAAGCGCACTGGCGGATACGGCACACCTCGCGCTGATGGGCCCAGAGCCAAGACGGCCGCCCGCGCACCCACAGCACCCCCGGACAGAGTGACCCAAGAAGGGATCTGACATGAACGCGACACATCGTGTTGAGCCGGACGACCGGAGCACCCCCAACCCGCTGAGTACGCAAACCCACCCCGGTGGTGCCAACTCCCCACACCCCATACGCATCCGCGCGGCCCACGCAAGCGACACCGACGCGGTCGTCGAGCTGGTCTCCCTCATCGACCTTCACCTGCCAGCATCCGAAGTCCCCCAGGCGCTGGCCCCGATGCGCGGCGTACTCGCCGCCGAGCACAGCCAGCCCCTGACCCACGGCTGCAACCTGATCCTCATCGCAGAGACCCACGACGGCCAGCCTGTAGGGGCGATCACCTGCGGCCCACCCCTGTGGATCGCTCATCACCCCCGCATCCCACGCTTCATGACCACCATGCTCCTGCGCCGCATCAGCGCCGTCCACGGACTCGCGGTGCAGCCCAGTCACCGAGGACAAGGCATCGCACGCAACCTCCTGCGCACCGCCGAACTCGCCCTTACCCGCGCCGACTACACGATCCTCACGCTCCGGCACGACCGGGACCTGAAGACCTACTACGTCCCGCTCGGCTACACGAGTGCCGACCGGCTCGTCATCGACCTGCCGCCCATCGGCCCGATCACCCTCAAGGAACAAGACTGGGACTTCGCGGTCAAACCGCTCTCCCCGCAGGTCTCCTTCACCACCAGGGCCGGATTCCGCACCCCCGTCGTCACTGGTGCCCTCACCCAGGCGTGACCCCCACACGGTCCGGCGGGCCCCCTCCCGCCGGACCGTACCCCACCCCCAGGCAGCCCCGGAGAAGCGGACCCCCAGGCCGTCGCCCACCGGTGAAGAGGCAGCGCATGGACACCGACCAGCAGGGCGCGCCCAAGAAGCGCACACGGCGGATACACCCGTCCGTCCCCGACAAGCCGGCCACCACCGACCCCGTCAGACTGTCAGCGCCGCCGACTGGATTCTCCTGAACTCCACCGTGGCAAGGACAGCCAGGCCATGGCCTCCCACCTCTGCTCGCTCGCCGCCAGACTCGGGCTCCTGCACCGCGTCGTGATCGTCCACGCAGACCTCGGCGACGTCGAGTGGGAGGGCGCGCGCCAGCTCGCAGAAGACCAGGCCCGCCGCCTCGGTGTGCGCTTCGAGGTCGTTCAAGCCCTGTGGCTCGGCGAGCTCCAAGGACTCCACAGGTCAGCCCGGAGACCGTGGGGTACAGACTCGCCTCACTCGACTGCCTCACCAGGAACCGCAACTGGACTCTGGTCATGCTGGGCATGCCGATCACCCCAAGCATCACACTGAGGAAACCGTCCCCGCAGGGGCAGTCACTAGGGAAGGATCGATGAGCACCTCGCCAGACTCCGAAGATGCACAGCAACCGCTAGAAGAGCTCACCCAGTGGCTTGACCGGTATCGCCAGCTGCGTGTCGGCTATGACACCTGGGCTCACCGGAGCTTCGCCGATCTTGTCACCGCGCACGGCCTCTTCTTCGATCCGGCGCCATGGCTCAAGAGAGGGCCACAGAGACCGGGCCAGTGTTTCGCGGCCGCGAGCCACTGGTCTGACGAGAAAGGCTAGGCCTACGTCGAGGGCTTCGCCGTCGCCCCCTCCGCCGTTCCGTTCGCCGTCTTCGAACACGCATGGTGCTTGACTGACGAAGGCGACGTCGCCGACCCGGCGCTGCCGGACGGAGTAGTCACCGGCTACTTCGGCATTCCACTGAACAGTGACTTCCGCCGCGAGCAACAACGCCTTCGCGCTGCGAAGGCTGTCTTCACCTCTGACCCATCCAACCCCCTGGCCGGTCTCAACGAACAGATCCTTCGCCAGGGCCTTCCCCGACACGCTCTGGCCAGAGACGCAGGAGCCAGAAGCCGGGAAGGGAGACGCGGCAACGAGGGATCAGCTCGCCCCTGACATCGAAGATGCGGTGGTCAGGGAAGCGCGACCCTTCGACGCGCCTCTTCGTAGTTCGGAAAAGACTGGGTTGCAGCTTCTGCGTCCCGGGGTGCACCCCTGACGCCGTACCGGCCGCGCGTCTGCGCCCGGGCAAGGCAGCCGAGTACGCAGCCGTCGAGGCAACAACCGGCTCGCACTACAAATCCGGCCTGTCGATCCGCGAAATCATCCGCCGCGCAGCGGAGTTGCAGGCGGAGCACGGCCCCCTGACCCGACCTGCGCAGGGCACCGCGAAGGCCGGTTGCGTCGGGAAGGCCGTCACATCCCAATACCTGAAGAGACTGCACCACCCTCACCCCCACCCGCTCCCCGCGCACGCGCCAGCATCATCAGCCCCGGCATAGCCGGACCGCGCGTTTTCGCTGGTCAGAGGCCCGTTCCGAGGGCATTCGATGGCGTAGGTTTCACACCGCTGGGAGGGGCGGGCGGGCCCTGTGAGCCCCGTCCCTCCCACGCAAGCGGCCCAGCCGTGGTCGCTCCGCCAGAGCACGCACTCGCCCCCTGCCCCCGCAACGTGACCGTCCCCGCACCGCTGAAGAGCACGTATACCGGCGAGCACGGGTGAGGGGGTACATCTGCCCAGGAGGTTTCCCATGTCCGCCCACGGGATGTTCTGTGTTGGTCAAACCGCGACCCACACCCCGACCGGCTCAACAACCGTCGTCACCAAGCCGAACCCCGCAGGGTCCAACGACAGCGTCCGTGTCCGTTTCGAAGGCACCACACGATCACGCGTCGTTCCCGCCAGCGAACTACACCCCCACCCGACGATCCTGATATACCGCCACTACTTCCACCCCGAGCACGCAGTCGAGGGCGACATCGCTCCAGTCGCCCGCATCGACGGCCGACTGGTGCGCTCCTACACCCGTAGCGAAACGGTCGACTGCACCCCCGACACCGACGCCCAAGCCGAAGACAGCACGGCCGTCGACAACGCCGTCGAGTACCTCCAAGACCACGACCTCACCGAACCCTCCGGCCATAGCAGCTTCACCCATGTCGACGGCAGCACCATCGAAAACTACGACACCGGCCAGCGCTGCGCCCCGTCAGCGCACCTGTACGGCTTCACACGCGAGCAGTCAGCCGAGATACAGCGGCGTCTCCAGAACGCACGCTGACAGGCCAAGCGCACGGCAGGAGCGTGCCCGGAAGCCGGGCGCGCCCCCGCCTCCCCTCCGGCGCCCCGGGGGTGACGTGGTGGGGGCCGGAGGCGAGGCGGGCGCTGTCAGGGGGCCGATCCACCGCGGTGCCCGCGTGCGCGTAGGTCATCCGTACACCGGCACCCCGGAACACTCGCCCCTTTTTTCGCCCCAGCGCCGCTTGCCCTGCGGCAGCGGACGCCCCGTGAGTACCCGCCACTCACGGCCGTACCCCGGCACCCACATTGAGAAGTCTCAGCGGTCAAGGATGGTCACAGTGAACGCCCCTGAACGGATAGCCGCACCCGATACGGTGGCGGCCCCGGACGGTTTTCGGCCGGCGGTGCTGGAGTGGGATGGCTGGACGTGCGCCGACTGCATTGTTTGCAGTATCGGCGCGGCGTGTGCCGACTGCCGGGCCTGCACCGACTTCGCCTTCCCCTATCCGCCGCACTGGGCCCGGCCGTGGGCCGAGGGCGATGCGGAGCGCGGCATCGAAGCGTTCGGCGGCCCGGGCGGCATGTGCGCGGGGCGGGAGCTGGTCGACAATAGCGGCGACTGGGTACTGATCGAGAGCAACCGGGACGCCGCAGCCACCGCCCGCGCAGCCGGGCACTGGGTCATCGAGGCCGACATCCGCACACTCGACCCCCGCCACCCTGTCCTGCGGGGCGTGCGCCGCTTCCATGGCTCCCCGCCCTGCCAGACTTTGTCCGGCGCGGGCAAGCACGCCGGGTGGAACACGGCCGAGATCTCCGAACTCCAGGCAGTGATGTGGCAGGCCTCGGAAGCGTTCGGCTTCCTGGAAGTGGAGGACCTGTGCAGCCTGAACGGCGGCCCGCACAACTATTTCGGCGGCGTCATCGACGGCATGGAGGACCACCCCGACGCCTACGGATGGGGCGAACACTGCGGCGGCGGCCACCTGCCCCCCTGCATGACCCCCGCTGACTTCCGCACGTGGGCCGCCTCGGTGGTCTCCGACCACCGCACCGCCCTCATGGCCGAGATGCTGATCTGGCCCATGTGCCTGGTGCAGATCGGCGCTCCCCTGGTGTCCATCACCATGGAGCAGAGCGCGAACCTCCTCAAGCAGTCCCCAGCCCTGGCCGAAGCCATCCAGTCCGAAATCACATCCGTGGAAGGCTTCGGCTGGGCCTGGTGTTCGTGGCAGATCGCGGACGCCGCCGACTACGGAGCGCCCACCCACCGTGAACGCGCCTGGATGGTCGCCACCCGCCACCAGGCACCCCGCTACGCCGACCACGTAGACGGCGACAAGGCCGCCCGCGCCATGTGGGCGCACGTCCTCAAACGCACCGGCCGACTGCCCAACTGGACCCCCGAACTCCACCAGCGGATCGAGCCCTACCAAGGGCGCCCCGCCCTGCCGAAGGTAACCGTCGCGACCGCACTCAACCTTCCGGCGCACTGGTGGGCCGACACACGCGGCAAACGCAAAGTCGACCCCACAACCGGCAAGCCCCAGGGCGGCGGATCCTTCCCCCTCAACCGGGTCGGGCAGTGTGTCACCGCCCCGTGGTACGGCATCAGGTTCCGCCCGGCCGACGTCCCCCAAGGCGAGGGAACCCACACGATCACAGCCCCCCAACTCGGCGCCCTCGTGGACTTTCGGCGCACCTACCCGTGGACCTACATCCCCACCCGCACGGGCGCACGAGGCGTGCGGAACATCGCCCAGATGATCGCCGACGCGGTGAGCCCCTTCATAGGCGCCGCCGTCTCCTCCGCCGTGCAGGGCCGAGACTGGTACCAGCCAACAGCCACCTACCAGGCGGCTCTCTTCCATCTGGACGTGCCGGAGCCCGGCGAGGCCGCCAGGCCCGCCGCGAACAGCGGCCGCCTGTCCCTGCCCGGCCCGCGCGTCGAGTGCCGGGAGAGCGAGCAGTTGGTGTTGTTCTGCGGCATGTGACCGCTACGGCGACACGGCGGCCTGGACGGTGCGCTCATCAACACTCCTGCCAGGCCGCCTCGCGGGCCGACTGCTGCTCGCCGCCGACTACCCACGGCTTTGTTCCAAAGCGATGCAGGGACGTGCCAGGGGAGGGCACGGTGTGCGCGGGGTGCCGCGTTGGCGGATTCCGCCCGGGACTGGTCCGGCTCGCGCCTAGAACGTCCGGTACATCTCATCGGTGGTGCCGGGCAGCAGGGCGCGTGACATGAAGAGGTAGGCGGGCCCGTACGGGGTGTCGGTCCGCAGGGTCTCCCACTGGTCGAGTTCGTGTGCCAGGTAACGGCGCAGGAGTTCACGGAACTGTGCGAACTCCGCGTCGTCCAAGGGGCCCTCCCCGCCTGACTCTTGGGTCATGTCACCACCCTAGCGACCGGGGCTGCGCCCCCGGTCGGCGCCCCCACCAGGTGTTCGGTGTTTTTGCTGGTCAACGTGGTGGGTGGGTCGGTGTGTGGGGTTTAGCGTGTGTCCTGTTGAACCGGCCGCAGGGGCGCCTTGGTGAGTGTCCCCGGTAGGTAGCGGTGTACACAGCGGCTGCTCTCACGGCTTGTCTGCCCGATGGGTGGTTGGCGCCGATCGTGTGGGTGGCTCTGGCGGGTGTTCAGTGCCAGCCCGTACCCGCCAGCCCGTTGCGGTCAGCGTGTGACGGTCAGTGCTGCGCCGCCGCGTGTTCTGGAGCCCCGGTGCTGCCGTGCCGCTGTCCCCTCCCCTCTGTCTCTCTCCCCTCTCCCTCTCTCTGTGTCTTGGAAGGGTTGTCCTGTCATGTCCGAGTCGTTCGAGTCATCCGAGTCTTCGCTCTCCCCCCTCCCGCCGGTGAGAGTGCGTTCCTGTAGTGATCTGGCGGAGCTGCTGCCGTACGTCTGTGCGTTGGAGCCTCGTGATCAGGCGGTCGTTCTCGGTCTGCACGAGGCACAGCGCGGGACGGTGGGCAAGGCAGGGGCGACGATGCGCATCGATCTGCCCGCGACGGCTTCCCTGTGGATCGCGGCGGCTGAGGACGCCGCGCGGATGTTCGTCGCCGCCCACAAGCGGCGCGGGGAAGCCCTGCCGGATCATGTGGTGCTCTACCTGTGCCCGGCCCCGATACCCGGGCAGAGCGCCCACGATCTTGCGGCCCGTATGGGTTTGCTCGCCGGGCCCTTCCGTGCCGCGTTCAGTGACCGCCGTCTGCCGGTGCTGCACGCCCTGTGCGTCGACCCCCACCACTTCTGGTGTCTGGAAGTGCCCTGCCATCACGGGGGAGTACCCCACGCGATGCCCCGTCCCGGCAGGGCCCGGCCCGGTCCGGTATCCGCCGCCGCCGTCGCCCAGGGCCTGACCCCCGCCGCCCGCCGTGAGGACATCCAAGCCCGCACCGCGCCGATCACCGGGGACAGCGCCGCCCGCCAGGCTGATGCCCTGAACGCCTACCTCACCTCCCTCACCCTGCCCGCACACACCAGCAAAGCCGCCCGCGATCTGGCCGCGCAGATCCAGCACGACACGAAAACACTGCTGCTGTCCGCCCACGACACCCTGAGCACCCGGGGCGAGTACCCCACCCGCCACATCGTGGCGCGTGTCCTGCTCGGCCTGCAAAACCGCGAGCTCCGCGACTGGGCAGCCCTGCTCGGCGTCACGGAGGGCACCGGGCGCCCCCTGTGGCTGCACCTGGCCCGCAACTGCGTCGCCCCCTACCGCAAATTCGCGACCGCCCCTCTGACCCTGTACGGGTTCACCTCCTGGCTCGCCGACGACACCGCCGCAGCCCACGTCGCCCTCGATGAAGCCCTGCGCCTGGACCCCGGCTACCAGCTGGCGTCGCTGCTGAAGGAAGCCCTCAGCCACGGCCTGCCCGCCCACAACATCCTCGACCTGTTCCGCGCCGCCGACGAGGACGACAACCCCGCCGACTAGCCCCACCACGCCGTGAACGCCCCGGACCCGCCGGGGCGTGAACGCCCCGGCACAGACCCCCGTGCCATACAGGCCGCCCCCGGCCACGGCCGCCCGCCCGCGCCGCGCCCCCGGGCCCGGCTCGGGGGCGCCGTCTGGGCAAGCCGCCGCCGGTGACATGCCGGTAGCCCGGTGAGCCCGCTCCTCTGCCGCCCGCCGCGCTCTGGCACCCGCCCCACCCCGCCCTCCTGCCGCCCGCCGCGTTTATGCTCCCCAGACCCTCCCGAGGACACGCCCAGGAGCGGTGCTTGACCGGTCCGCCCACCGCGCCCGTGCGTTGGCTCGGCCGTCTATCAGTCGGTCCGTCCGCCGGTCCGGCCGGCCGCCGGGACGCGCCGGGTGCTCACCCCTGTTCGGCCCGCCCCACCGCCCGCGCCCGCCGCCCCTCTGTCTACCCGCGCCCGGGCCGCCCGCCCGGTCTGCCGCCCGTCCCTGCCCCGCCGCGTTGTGGCCGCCCAGCCGCGCCGAGAGGCGCCCCTCCCCACTACGTAAGGACCCCAACCTCATGTCCACTGTGCTGTACGGCTTCTGGGACTGGGCCGGTGACCTCACCGTCACCCACTCCCACACCATCCAAGACGGCGACAGCGACAGCGACGGCGACCGGGAGGCTATCGATGCCGTCATCGCCGCGCTGCCCGCCAACGCCTGGGCCTGCACCTTCCCCGTCGACACGCATAGCGAGGCGGTACAGCGCGCCTACGAGGAATACTGCCGCGACGAGGAGGGCCGACTCATCGACGAGGTACACGGCTTCGAGCCGGTCACCGGCTGAGTACCAGGCCCCGCGTGCGTGGCGCCCCGCGTCCTGCTAGGTGTCCTGCTACACGCTCCGCTACACGTCCCGCCAGGCGCCGTGCTAAGCGCTGTGGGTCTGTGTTCGCCGCGAGCTGCGCCTCCCGGGCCGCAGCGCCGGGCCCTGCACGGTCCGCCGTGCCATGCCCCTGCCCCGCCCGCATGCCGCCGTGCCCCTTGCCCCGTCCGCAGCGGGCGGCCTGCACGGCCCGCAGCGCGGCGCGCTCGCGCGCACAACCACCGCCCCTCGTACCCGATCCGCTGTCCACCGCGCCCGGCAACCACCCACAACCCCGCCCTGAGCCCCCCGGGGGCAGGGCCCCGTCCTGCACTGCGCCCCCGCGCCCCCCGAGGCTGCTATATCGCGTCAAGTGGTTGAGGGGAGATCTGCAAGTTTCTGGACGTCTTCCGGTTCGGGCGTTCGAGGAGCTTGAAGATCTGACGGCAGATGGTCACGGTCAGTCCCCCACCGGCCGAAGCCGTCGGCGAGCGGCCTCAAGCCGCTGGTCATAGTCCGGCGCGAACAGCCCAGGAAGTGACGTGTCCAGCGTCCCGGCGATGCGATGGATCGGCGCCCAGACCGCCGGATCGTCGACAACCCGACTCAGGTCCGTCATCTGCAGCTTCTCCAGCCAGTCCGACAACACCAGCGCCTCGTCACTCGTCAGCTTGATCGTGACCTGGCTATCACCCATGCACACCCCTCCGGCTCGGCCCCACCCCCGACCACACGAACCTACTGGTCCTCGACCTTGACCAATCACACAGGGCCCCCGGCACCCTGCGCCCGTGGGAGGGGTTCGCGTGCGGCGCTGCGCCCCGGGCGGGGCTCCCGCACCCCGCACCTCCAAGCCCCCGCACCCTGCGCCCCGGGCACGGCTCTTGTGCCGTGCTGCGCCCCGGTCCGTGCCGGTGTCCGGGGCACCCCCCCCCAGCTGCTTTTGGGCTCTTCGCCCTCCAAGGGCACCGTCATCCACGGCCTGCTGAGTGCCGGGCAGGAACAAGCCGCAGGACACAGTCCCCACGGGAGAGACGCGGCGTGCCGGGTGTCAGCGTCCGCCGCCACCAGAGCCCCCAGCACCCCCCGGGGGGACTGGCCCCGGCCCCGGCCGCTGCTCCGCTCATCCGACCAGCGGTTTCGCCAACAGAGCCACCCGATCGCTCTCCACATCGAACCCGAGTACCGGATGGCTGGGAGCGCCGCCCTCGCCATACATCACCACCGGCTTGCCCAACTGCCGCCCGATCACGGCGAGGAAGGCACAGAACACGTCGAGTCGCTCCTGGCCCTGGAGTTCCCGCAGATCAACATCGAAGTCGATCTCCTCCACCGAAGAGAAACGGAAGATCGCCAGCACACCGGCAGCCAGCCAGACACGCAGTTCCGCGCACTGCGCGCCAGCCGGGCGAGACAGCGCTGCCTCCGCGCGAGGCACAGCAAGCACCGTCCCGCCTTCGCAGTACTGGCACACCCAGCCGCTCACCCCGACGAGGTCGAGGACCGCCTGCCAGTCCTCCACCGACGTCCCGGGAACAAGCACGTCCGGCAACGCCCCCATCAGATCAGGGTCGAAGAAGTACTTGACGTCATCCCACAGCAGATCAGCCACCCCGCCATCCTGCCCGCCACACCCTCACCACGCAGACCGATTTCCTTGACCACACCCATAGGGCCACCCACCCCCGCACAGCCCCCTCATCCAGCGCCGCCCCGGGACCGCGAGCTCCCTCCGACCGCCTCCAGGGGCCTTTCCTGCCCACGGCCCCGTGGTTGAGGCCTTGTTGGGGGAGGGGATTCAGAAAGTTGCAGGTCACCGCCCCGTAGTGGGGGACCGGCAGGGCCTAGCGTCAACGTCCGTCACCAGGCGTCGACCCACCGCATCCGCCACCGGCCGACGCCCCCCTTCTTCTCTTCCTCCAGGAGGCTTCCTGTGTCCACGCCCGACCCCACCCAGATACCCCACACCACCCCCGCCAACGGCACCGTCGCCACTGGCGGCACGGGCCCTGTTGACGGGCATGCTCCCGCGCACCCCGCCACCGACGACGGCCACCCCCACCCCACCGACACGCCGCCCACCCCCACAACGCCCACCGCGCCCGGCGTCGTCACCGTGCCCGCCGTCACAACTGCGCCTGACCACACCCGCGTACCGGCGGCCCCCACGCCCACCGCCGACTCCGCCGCTGCGCCCGTCAGCCCCAGCAACACCCCCGACGTCGCCGCCGATGCCGTCAGCCCCGCCGACGCCGCCGGGTCTGTCACCGAGGAAGCCACCCCGGCCCCACGCACCGGCACGGACACCAGCACCAGCACGGCCCACGGCACCCCGGACGGCCACACCGCCCCCGCCGCCGACACCGCGCCCGCCGTCACGGCGGCCCCCGCCGCCGTCGTCCCCGACGCTGCGCCCGCCCACACTTCCGTACCCGCCTCAGACGACGACCCCGCCGTTCCGGACGCCAACACGGCCCCGCAGGACGACACCGGCGCCCCCGCCGCCGTTGTGCCTGCCAGCCCCGGCGACGCCCCCGCCGCAACGGTGCCCAACAACCCTGCCGTTGCTGCCCCGGACGCCGCTACCACCTCCGCCGTCGACGTCGTGCCCGACGGCACAACCGCCCCCGCCGCTGCCCCCACCGCCCCCGCCGCTGCCCCCACCGCCGCGCCCGCTGCCCCCACCGCCGCGCCCGCTGCCCCCACCGCCGCGCCCGCTGATGCCGACGTCGCGCCCGCCGCTGCCGACAACGCCGATGCCGATGCCGATGTCGCGCCCGCCGAGCCCGGGGCCGCTCCCACCGCCGTTCCCGCCCTGCTCGCCCAGCAGTGCCCCGCGATCATCGCGATCCTCGGCGACACCGAAGACTTCACCACCGCCCAAACCCTCTACCCCCAGCTCTACGCCCCCTACACCGACTACCCCCACTACCTCGCCCACATCGAGCACCTCCTCCACACCCGCGCCGCCTCCGGTCTCCACACCCTCGCGATCTGCGACGACCCCGGCCTCTACGACCGGTTCTGCACCGACCACCACCTCGACGCGGACACCCCTACCAGCCACGCCCGCTTCACCTGGCACACCGCCACCCACACCAACGCCACCGTCCCCTACACCGGCCAGCCCCTCGACGGCTTCATCCATGAAGTCCTCCACGCCGCCCTGGAGCACGACACCCTCGAATGCGCCCGCGAACTCCTCATCGACCACGCGTCCTGCCCAGACTGCGGAAACGACCTCACCCGCCCCGCTCTGGTCCACGCCGACGACCTCCTGAGCGTCCTGCTCAGCCAGGCGCCCACAGGCACCAGCCACCTGATCTGCGCCGTCGCCACCCCCGAACCCCTCGTCGCGATGCTGCACGCCGACCTCGCCCCCGACCGGGACCTGGGGCAACCCTTCATCGTCACGGACGTCTTCGACGGATGCGACCCCGCCCAGACAGCCCTGTGCACCACCGTCCTGGCCGCAGGCATCATCACCCACGCCCACGGCGGCATCACCCTGCGCACCCGCCTCGCCGACAGCTCCGAACAAGTCCGGGGCTGGCGCCTGTGCAACGGCCGCCTGCACCCGCTCACCGCAGCCGAGGTCTTCGCCGCCTACTGCACCGACATCGACACCGGCGAGCCCGTGCCCCCGGAACACGGCGTCGACTACCAGTCCGGCTACCCCCTCACCCGCCCCGAATGGCACACCCACGACTAACCCGCCCCGCAACACCCCACCCTGACAAGAGCCCCGGGCCACCAGCCCGGGGCTCTCCCCATACCCGCCCCCGCCCCGCCGAGCCGGGCCGGGCCGAGCCGCGCCCCGCCGTGCACCCGTCGTGCCGCGCCGGGTCTCGCGTCGCCCCGCGTTCCACCCCGCGCCTCGCCACCTCACCGCACCGCGCCCTGCCCCCGCTGCGCCCCGCTGCCCCGCCGTGCACCGTCGCATCGCCCCGGCGCCCGTCCCCGCGTTCCGCCCTGCGCCGTGCCGCCCCATCACGCCCCGCGCCCACCGCGCCGTCTCACGTGCCGCGCCGCTCCGCTGCGCCGAGCCGCCCCGCCCCCGGCGCCCGCCAACTCGCCTCACCTCACCCAGCCGTGCCGTGCCGTGCCGCGCCCGCCTCGCCGCGCCCGCCATGCCGCACCCCCTCGCCGCGCCAGACGCCGCCGGGCCGCGCCGCAGAAGCGGGCTTCCCGCCCGCCGCCACCTTCACAACCACCCCCTCCCGCCCCACGGGAGACACCCCCAGCCGCCCCCCAACCACCCGCCACGCCCCAGCCCCCAGCCCCTACCCTCACCCACCACACCCTGCGCCCTTGCACGATCCGGCAGAGCACCCCCGTCGGCTCATGGCCACCACACCACCACCACACGAAAGGCGCCCGCCGATGACCACCCCCACCGCCACCACCATCGAAGCCCTCCACACCCTCCCCGTCACCCGCATCGCCACCCTCCGCCTCACCGAAGGCGAACCCGACGCCACCCACACCGAATGGAACCTCGGCCCCATCACCGCGATCGCCCGCCACCCCCGCGCCCCCGACCCCGACCTCTACGAAATCTGGCCCAGCGGCCTCCACACGATCATCCGCGTCCCCCACGGCACCCCCGTCCACTACACCCTCACCCCCGACCCCCACCCCACCCCGATCCCCGCCCCCGCACAGCCCGTCCACCACCAAACCGACCCGGGCACCCGCCCCACGCCCCCCACCGGCGCCCCGCGCCCCGCGCCCCCATGGCTCACCCACCCGCCCGCCGCCGAACCCCACTACCCCCCACCCACCGGCCAGCCCCTCTGACCACCCCGACCCACCCGCATCCGGGCCCCCAGCCCGGCCCCCAGCCCGGCCCCCAGCCCGGCAACCAGCCCCCCCGGTACGCCCCGTTCACCCAGCAAGGGCCCCCGCCACCACTCCCGGCCAGAGGCCCTTCCCACGCAAGGAGCCCCCGGCCCCCGTACGCCCCGCCCGGCCAGCTCACCCCGTGCCAGGCACCTCAAAGCCCCGGCCCCCTCGGCCCTCCCCGGCCCCCGGCCCCCGGTCCCGCCGGTCCTGCCCGCAGCGCCCCCGCACCGCCCGCTCCATTGCCGCCAGTCCCCGCCCCCCCGCCCGCGCCCGGGCCGCCGACCCTCGCGTGCTCAGCCCATGCCGGGACCGCCGGGACCCCTCTCCACCACACCCCTTTCCCCCAGCGCGCCCGCCCCGCCCACGCCCGGGCCGCCGCTGCCCGGCCCGCCGGTGCCTGCCTGCACCCCCGCCGACCCCTGTACCGCCACCCGGGCCCCCGCCCCAACCGGCGCCCCCTCCAGGCGCCTTGCCGCACCCGGCCTCTCCCGTTCCGCAGCGTCCGGTGCGCCCGCCTCCCGAGCGTCGGGTGTAGCCGAGTCCCGCAGTTGACGCACCTCGCCCACACCCACGCCCAGACGCTGCGCGATGCGCCCCGCACCCTCGCCCTTGGCCGTCATCGACACCACCACCGTGGCCCCTTGCCGGTGCAGCGCCTCGCATCGTGATGCGGCCTCCGTCCGCAGCCGGGCGATGTCCTCCTCCAGGACGGCCAACACGTCGGCCTCCAGCTCGCGGGTCTCCAGGAAGTCGGCCGCCAGCTCGGTGAGTTCCTTCTCGCGCCGCAGCCGCGCGGCGTTCAGCCCGAGCGCCCGCTCCATGGCCCGCGTGCGCGCCGCGATCTCTCGCGCGGTCCGTTTCGGTTTCGTCGCCATGCCCTGCCCCCTTCTGTTCGTTCCTGCCGCGCCCGTACGGCGCGCCGTGGCCAGGCTGGGGCGCGGCGGCGCGACGCCGGTGGTAGCGGGCCCGAAGCGATCGCGGCTCTCCCGCCGGGCGGGAGGGCTGTCCGGGCTGTGCCCGGCTGAGGGAAACCCGGGGGAGAAGGAAGGGGACGGGGGAGGGGTGGGGCGGCCGCTGTCCTCAGGGGTG
>NZ_JBHWUR010000151.1:0-14738 GCF_042737755.1 Streptomyces sp. NPDC059994 | reverse complement strand
CCTCTTGGGTGTGTTTCGGTGGTGGGGGGGCCCTTATTTCGGGCCGCCCCCCCCCCCCGAACGGGATGGGCTAGAACGGCGGGTCGGTCGGGTCGGCGCCGAGGGTGATTGCGGTGATCTGCTTCTCGATGTCGCCGGTGAAGTCGGCGCCTACGTGCTTCAGGGCGAAGGTGATCGTCTGGCCCACACCCTGGGCGTCCCCTTTACTGAGGAGCGCGGCGGCCAGGTACTCGGCAAGAACCCGGCGGACCGGCTCAGGGACCTGGCCGGTGATGTCGGGCTTCGTTGCCCATGGGTCGCTGGCAGGGACGGCGGAGTCGGGGGCCTGCCAGGCGGAGCGTGCGTCCCAGCCGTCGTCGGAGAGCCGGGCGTCGATGGCGTCGTCCATGTTGCAGTCGGCCATGTCGAGGGCCTTGGCGAGTTCGAGCCCGGCCTTCCACCGGTTCGGTTCCCGACTGGCGAGGGCCTTGGCGATGTGTGTGGAGACGAGCTTGCGAACGTCGTACTCGCGACCGCGCAGCAGCCGGAGCGCGTCCCGCATGTCGGCGGTCCGGGTTGCCTGCTCCTCGTCGCGGGCGAGGGTGGCGTGGACCTGGGCTGCGGCCAGCGCGTGCGTCGGGTCGCCCTCGGGGGCGAGGAACTCGCGGGCGGCCACCTTCAGGTGCTCCTCGGCTTCGGTGCGGTGGTTGATGCTCACGCGGCACCCGCCGTCTGGTTTGCAGCCGCGGTGCGCAGCCTGCCGACGAGCTCGCGGATGGCGTTGGCGGACACGTCGTCGAGGGGTGCGCCGAGCGCCTCGTAGGCGAGGAGGTCGATGTCGCCGGTGATGCCCTGCTCGTTGGCGAAGGCCCGGAGTTCCTGAACGGCGGTCGCGTGCTCGTCGTCGGCGTTGGCGTCGACGTCCACCACGTCCGAGGTGTCCGTCCGCTGAGCCTCGGCGGTCGGGGCGGTAAGTGCGGCGATGGACAGTGGTGTGCGCTGCGGTCGAACGAAGTCGCCGGTCACGTACCCGTCGAGCTCCTCGGCCGCATACGGCATGCCATGGAGGGCGTCGGAGGCGACGAGGCGGCAGATCTCACCGGTGGCCCGGTTGATCAGCATGGTCTTCGGCTGCTTCTTCCACTGGTCCTTGTTGAGCAGGCCCAGCTGGCGGGCGCGGTCGATGTCCCACTCGACTTCCTGCCACTTGTCGGCGCCCTTCCGGCGACCGCGCATCTTGCAGTAGGAGGCGGTGGATTCGAGGAGCTCGATCTCGTGCCCCTTGGACTGGAGCAGGCCGCGCATGGCGTGTGCCCGCAGAGCCGGCTGCCCCTGGATGACGTCGATGGACTTGAGGGAGGTCATCGGCTGGATGCCCAGCTCGTGTCCAGCGAGGATCACGGCAGTGACCTCGTCGGGCTTGCCGCGGTACGCGCCGGCCAGGCTGGTGGTGGCGATGTTCGCGGAGATCTGGGAGATGGCGATGGCGTCGCGGGCCCACGCCTCCAGCTCCGACTCGGTGGACGGGCTGGCGTTGAGGTGGGCGACGACCGCTGCGGTCTCTTCGTCGCGGGTGGCGATCTCGTTCGAGGTCACTTCAAAAACTCCTCGGCTTGGCGGATGGTGGCCCAGCTCGGCATTCCGATCTGGGGGATGGTGTCGACGGACCCGGTCCAGTCGGGCCATTCGTCGTTGGCGACGCAGTCGCGGTAGATGCGCAGGGCGGTCTCGTTGCGCCCGCGGCCGATGTCCTGGTCCTGGTCGGACAGCTCGCGGACCGTGATCAGGTAAGGGGCCTTCTTGGACTGGAAGGCGAAGAAGAACCGGGCGCCTTCGGGGGCGAGCCCTGCGGCCTGAACACCGTCGACGTAGAGGGCGCCCTGCTGGTGGTAGCTGTACGACTCGATGGCCTTACTGCACGCGTCGGGGCTGGCGTCGGTCGTCGTCTTAAGGTCGACGATCACGGTGATCTCTGGCTGAACGATCAGCCAGTCGGGGCGGACCCGGCAGCGGACACCGGTAGCCGGGTCGGTCCAGTAGATCGACCGCTCGGGGATGCCCATGCCAGGGGCGAAGAGCGGGCCGGCGTCCTTGTGGCGGCGGATGGCGGCGGCCATCTCGTCGACCTGCTTCTCCTCCTTCGGCAGGAGCGGCACCTTGCCTGCGGCGTAAGCCTCGTCGCGCTTGGTCTGGGCTTCCTTCTTCTTCCAGTCCGGGTAATCGAGGACGACGATGTCGTGCCCCTCCCCCAGCACCGCCGTGTGGACGGCGTTGCCGAGGTCGAACTCCTTCTTCGGCGGCCGCGGGTTGTCGCGGTCGTACTTGAACTGGGCGGGGCAGCCAGGCGCGAGCAGGGCGCGCAGGCCCGACGAGGAGACCGAGGTGCGGTCCGCGTGGTAGTCGTCGGCGGACAGGCCGTCGATGATCTGCGGGGCTTCGGCCTCAACGGCGGCGGTCACTGGGTCAGCCCCTGCGCGGTGTTGTCGATGATGCGGGCGGCGTCCTCGCAGCCGGGGATCGTGCGGAGCTTGTCGGCTTCCTTGCGCAGGACGTCGGCGGCGTAGGCGTCCATGAGGCGCCGGGCGTTGTCGTTGAGGTGGCCGCCGTCCTCCAGGGCGCTGCGCAGTTCCCCGGCAGGAGTGCAGTCCTCGCAGAGGCCGTCTCGGGTGAAGGGGCCGTCCTCGTCATTGCAGTCGGTGCACCGCAGTGGCGCGGCGCCTTTCGCGGGGCTGTCGTTGCTCATGTGCTGCTCCTGAAAGGTGTGTTGGACCAGGCCCGCCCCGGGCGACGGGGGCTGGTGGAGCGGGCCTGGCATCGGCCGGAGCCACGGGGCTCGACGGCCGGTCTGGGGTGGGGTTAGAGGAGGTCGTCGAGGATGAACTCGCCGAACCAGACGAGGACGGCGACGACGATTGCGGCGATGAGCGCCCACGAGCCGTGGTGGCTGGCCGCCCAGGTGATGCCGGCAGCGGCGGCGCCGAGGAGTAGGCCGATGAGGAAGCGCGCCATCAGTCGTCGTCCTCACAGTCGTCGTGATCGTGGTGGACGGTCTTCACCGGCGTCGGCTTGGTCTTCGGCTTCACGGCCTTGGGCTTGGCGGGCTTGACCGGCTTCGGCTTGCTGGTGGTCATCGCCGCCGGTGCGGCCTGCCCGATCGGGGCCGGTGTTCCAGCCCCGTCGCAGTCGGTGTTGTCCGTGCAGCCGGTCAGCAGCAGGGCAGAGACGGCGGCCAGGGCCGCGAGCGTGGCGCGGGCCCTCATGCCGCGTCCAGCGGCGTCTCGGTCCACTTGCCGCCCGGGACCGTTCGATACACCCGCATGGCGGGGACCCGCCAGCCCTTGCCCGCGCTCTCCTGGAGCTCGGCGATCCACCGCTCCCGGGCTTCCTCGTTGTCGCAGGTGATGACGTAGCCGTCGGTGCACAGCACGCCCCACAGCCGTGCGTCTTCGATGCGCTTGCGGGACTCGTCGACGTGGTCGTTGTGCAGGTCGCAGGCCTTCTCTCCGCCGACTTCCTCGTACCAGGCCTCGACCGTCGGCAGGTGCTTGCGGTAGAAGGCGCGAAGGTCGGACAAGTCCTCTGTGGCGGCCTGGAGTTCAGGGGATTCGAACCTGGGGCTGTAGTTGTCGGCGGCGTAGAGGAAGCCTTCGATGTTGACCTTGGAGACGAAGCACTCGAACTCCATGAAGTCGTACTCGGACATTCCCGTCTGGGCGATGAGATCACTGGTCACTGGGGTACTCCTGAGATGATCGGGGTGGGATGCCCCGCCACTTCGCCTGGCGGGGCGTTCAGTTACTTGGCGGTGGGGGCCCTGCCGTGCCGGGGCCAGACGTCATCCGCGGCACGGCGGGCCGGATCAGGGAAGGACGCCGAACAGAGTCGGCTCGATGGGCCTGGACAGCCGCACCACACACAACTCGGCGTGCGGGCGTTCACGCTCAATCCCGATAGCGGTGAAGCCCTCGATGACGGCCGCTTCGAGCGTCGTGCCACTCCCAGCGAAAGGGTCGAGGATCCGGCCGCCGGGTGGCGTGACCAGACGGATCAGCCAACGCATCAAGTCGAGCGGTTTGACCGTGGTGTGCGCGGTTCCATCCGCGAGGCGGGGACGCTCGGACGCGGGCGCCTTGGCCTCGTACCGGAAGACGGGGAAGAACCGGGAGGCGCCGCCGGAGTCGAGGACGGTTCGTTCGCCTCGGGTTCCTGTGGCGCCGCCCATGTAACCGACGCCTGCGCGGTTCGCGGGCCGCTCTCCTGCCTTCCGGATACCACTCTGTGCGTCCATCTCGGCGACGGGGCACCCGGTCTGGCAGTCCCCACCGTCGACGCAGTCGGGCCCGTGGCCAAGGAGCACGTTTGTCGGCCACCGGCCCGCGGTGTGTGCGGAATCCTCGCGGGCGCCGGTCCACGCGCCGTAGGCGTCGCCGTTGCGGGGGCTGTCGATGCCGACGACGGATGCGCACTTCTCGCGGTAGTCCTGCCCGGCCGCGGTCCGGCAGCTGTCGATGTTCAGGGCGCCGGTGCCGTACAGCAGAACGTTCGCAACAGTCGATTCGTAGCCAGTCGACTTGCGGGCCAGGACAATCGGCTCGTGCGCTGGCTTCAGGGCCGTGTTCCAGCCCTCCCACTGACGGGCTGCGTCGGACGACGGGGCGGTAACACGGTCGTCCCCGCTGTAGTCGCCGAACAGGTGATCGCTCTTGCGTGTGGGGGCGTTGCGGGTGCCGATGACCTCGCGCAGCGTCCAGGCCTCGCCCGTAGTCCCCTTGCGACCGTTCAGCTCCGCAACGACCGGGCGTATCTCCGTGTCGTCAAAGCCGAGTTCGTTGCGGAGCCGGTCCCACTGCTCGGGCCGCGGAACTATCGCCGCCTTGCCCTGGGTGGTCCACAGCCCGCCCATTCCGCTGTAGCCAAACAGGGCATCGATCTGCCGGTTTGTCCACCCGGCCGCGTCACGGGCCGCGGCCAGCCACGCCGTTACTTGCAGAACCTGCTGTCGGTCATCGCGCCGCTTATCGATGCACTTATCGCGCCGCTTGTCGATGCACTTGGCGATGTCCTGGCCCTTGGGAAACCCCGACCCGTAGATCCAGTGCAAGGAGTCGCGGATCTCGAAGCCGGCGTCCTCGATGGCGACGGCCATCCGGTGGTAGGTGCGGGTGCCGCCGAACGCGAGTAGGTGCCCACCTGGCTTGAGGACCCGCCAGCACTGCCGCCACACGTCGACGTTGTAGGCGATCCCGGAGGCATCCCACCCCTTGCCCATGAAACCCAGTTCGTAGGGCGGGTCGGTGACGATCGAATCGATGCTGGCATCAGGCAGCGCAGGCAGCACGACTCGGTTGTTGCCGAGGTAGAGCGCAATCCCGGCGTCCGTGTCCTCGAAATACGGGTCCATCTACGCCACCTCCCCTGCGGTCGATCGGGCGACCGAACTCGGGATGCCGGCCGGGTCCGCGTCGCCCGGCACCATGGCGATGGGCGCGACGGGGATGACGGGCCCGTGTGCGTTGAGCGCGTCCCACAAGGTGGTGACCCTGACGCCGATCGGATCGGTGGGCTGGTCGTCGGGGTCGATGTCGCGGTGCGCGGCCGGAACGGTGAGCGCCTGCGCGTTGGCGAGCTGGGCACGCAGCGCCGTGTTCTCCGCCGCCAGCTGGTCGCGTTCGGCGGTCATGTCGTCGAGGTCGGCCTGGGCGCAGACTGCGACCATCTCCGCCTCGGCGGCGCGCTGCGTCGCCTGCTGCCAGGCGGCGTACACGTCGGCCCGGTCGGCGAGCAGCTGCTCGAAGTAGACGTCGGCTGCCTTCCGCCAGTTGAGCTGTGCGGCGTTGCCGGCCTGGCAGGCGGCGAGCTGCCGCTGTGTGGCCCGGAGTTGGCCGTCCGCGCTGTGGCGGGCCTCACGGCGGCGCAGGCCTGGAAGGGCGAGGCTCATGACGCCGCCTCCGAGTCGTCCTCGGGGCCGCACTGGCAGTCCTCTGGGTCGGCGCCCTGGCCGATGGCGCAGGCACAGTGGACGTCGCCGAGCGGACCGCTGACGGTCTCGCCGTAGCAGCGGTCGCACTGGCCCGGCCGCCATTCCTCGGCGTCAGCAGCCTCCCGGTCGTTGCAGTCGTCGCAGCCGCAGTAGTCCCATGAGCCGTCGATGAACTCAGCCTGGCACTCGTGGCCATCCGAGGTCATCGCGGCCTCTTCGGCCTTCTCGCGTTCCAGCGCTTCGCGTTCGTCGGCGGCGTCGAGGGCGAACTCGGCGTCACGCTCGTACTCGGCCATCTCGCTGGCGGACATCACGTCCGCGTTGGTCATGTCGTCGTAGTCGGACATGGGTCAGTCCTCCGGGGTGTGGTCGCGGCGGGCCGCGTCGGCGGCGGTCATGCGGGCACCTCGGGGGTCTGCTTGAGCGCGGCGTTCTCGGCACGCAGTCGCATGACCTCGGCGTCCAACTCGCCCACCTGCCGCTCGGCGATCGCGAGGCGGGTCGCGAGGTCCAGGGCGTTCGCGTCGATAGGGGTCTGGCACACCTCGCGGCGCCGCGCCCGGATGTGCCCAGGGACCGCCGGGTCGCTCAGCAGGAGGCTGAGCAGCGCGGCCGCGTTCGCGAAGCGGGTCGCACGGTCCTCCCAGCCCGGGCAGAAGGGGCAGTTGCGGCTACCCACGGTCCGCGCCCTTCGCGGGCTTGACCCCGGCGGCCTCGTACCAGGCCGCGAACTCAGGCAAGCCCATGCCGGGCTCGCTCCCGTCGACAGCAGCCTGCATGGCGGTCGCGGCAGTGAGGGCGAGCGTCGCGTGGACCTGCGCGGCGGCGGCCAGGGCGGCGCTCTTGACCAGGTCCACGCCGTCGCCGTAGATGTAGTGGTGGGCGCGGTCGGTGAGTCGCTCGGCCTCGCGGTAGTGCTCGGGTCCGGTCATGAGGTTCCCCCAGTGGGTTCGGTGGTCCAGAGGTGGTGGCCGAGGCGGATCAGCCCGGCAGGCAGGGCGGCTGTTGCAATGTCCAGGAGCAGGGCGCGGATCATGCGGCCACCGCCTTCGCGCGACCGGCGGTGTAGCGCACGTAGTCCCGGGGCTTCGCCGTCCGGGCCCGCACCGACGCCAGGCCCTCCAAGAACCCGGCCAGCGCGGCGTCCGACTCCATCTGCCGGAACTCCCGGTAGCCGTCACCGCCCGTCGCGGCCACCGTGCAGCCCGACGTGAACCCGAACATGAACAGCAGCGGATCCTCGGACTTCTCTGAGCGCTGCTCGGCAATGTCGAAGGTGGTCACGCCGCCACCCCCAGACCGGCCGGAAGGTCAACAACGGCGACGGCTGCCGACGTGAGCGCGGCAACTACCTGGTCGGCAGTGCGGTCCTCGTGGTCGCCCCAGTCGGCGATCCGCTCTTCCGGGTCGTCGTCGACGACCGGGGAAGAGATCCTGCTGGACAGGAACCAGACGGCTTCCTGGTACAGGTCGTCGCACTGGTCGAAGGCGTCCGGCGGAACCGGCTTGCCCGTGATGGCCTGAGAGAGGGCGCCGAGCGGGTCCATCACCGGCAGCGTCCCGGCCGGTCCCCGATAGGTGACGAAGGTCCCCTTCAGGAGGCCGTTCGCACGGATCGAGTCAGCGGCCTCGGAGAACACGGCCGCGAGCTCAGGGTTGTTCATGACGCCCCTCCATGGGTGCGCTCGGTCTTGGGTGCGTAGTCGCGGCCCCGCAGATCGGGGTCGATGTCCAGGAACTGGTGCCAGCACTCGACGTGCGCACCATCCGGATTGGGCTGCGCAGCGTGGGCGCGGGCGGAAATCTGGACGATCTCTGCCTCGACGTCCGCCAGCGGTACGTCCCAGTCGCTGCGACTACGCGGCGGGAGACCGATCGGGTTCGGGTCGATGCTCATCGCGTGCTCCCAGACCAGGAGTTGAAGAGGTAGTAGCGGCCGTTCTCCGGCCCGCACGCGCGGAGCAGCCCCTGACGGGCCAGCAGCGCGAGGTCGTCCTTCGCGGTCCGACGATGCGGCACGTCGTGCCCGTGCTGCTGGTACAGGCGTTGCACGAGGCCGGACGTCCACCGCAGCGACGGCTGCTGAAGCGCCGCGTCATGGAGGATCTGAAGACGGTCACGGGCGCTCATGACGTCACCGCCTGACGGGCCGCGTCGTACACCGGCGTCGTCCTGAACTCGCGCCGATACCGCCAACTCGGAGACGTCGCCCTACTGTTCTCGCGCCACTCGATCGGGCCGTGGCACCTGCGCAGCGGCTTGTGGAACCACTCCCGGCAGAACGCCGTAACACCACAGTCCGGGCAAGCCACCAGCGGGCCGACCTTCACCCCGCTGCGCCGCGCCTCAAGCGCCTCCTTCAACTCGAAGCGGTCCGGGCGCCGGAACTCCAAGTCCGCGCTGATCGTGTCGGCGCCACTCAACGGGACGTCCGACCAGTCGTCCTCGTAGTAGCCAAGGGCCCGGTCCTGGTTCTCCGCGTCGACCCAGATCACCTTCGCGACCGTCTCGATCACGACCACCGGATAGCTGCGCTCCTGCACACCCCAGGCGTCACGCGGCAGTGCCGCATCCAGCAGCTCCTGCACATCCCAGTCGGGCTCGGCCGGAGTCAGACGCGGCCACCGGCGGTTCAGGTAGGCGTGGTCACCGGAGTGGCCAAGGTCGCGGTCGCACTCCTCGTAAGTACCGTCAGGCTTCGGGTCTGCGCACTTCATGACGCACCGCCCATGAGCTGCTCGGCGAGCGTCGCGATGTCCGCGAGCAGCGCATACGGCACCGGACGCGACCTGTCAGCCAGCGACCGGAACTCCGCCAGCCGCTCCCGCAGAGCCGCACGAGGGGCACGCTCCCGCTCGAACCGCGCCAGCTCCTCCGCGTCATTCACCTGCGCGGACCAGTACGTGTAGAACAGGACGTCCAGCGCCGACTCGCGCTCCGGCTCCTTCAGCCAGGACCACGCGGTACGGCCGATGTCCTCCGTGTCGAACTCGCTCGGACGCGTCGCCGCCAGGTGCTCCTCGGCCGCGTCGAACACGATCTGCCACGTCGGAGCGACCACCGTCTCAGCAGCCAACTCAGCGAACGTGGTGATCGGATCGGGGTTTTGCGAGAATGTGGACATGGTCCACGCTCCAGTTCTCTGGGATCTCGGTGTGGATCACGCGGCCATCGGCCGCAGTGGCCCCGGCTGCCGGTGTAGGGCCGGCGGTTGGGGCCGCATGCCGCCTAGGCGGCGGACTTGGCGTACCGGCCGGGTGTCAGCTCGCCGTTCGCCAAGACCCATCGGATGTGGGCGGACGTCATGCGGGGCGACTTGCCGATGTACGTGAAGGGGACGCGGCGGTCCTGCATCGCCTCGACCACCCAGTTTTCGGTCTTTCGCAGGAGGTCCCCCGCTTCGGCCGGCGTGTAGCACTGGAGCTCGGGGTCAACGGGCCGCATCTGCTGGGTCAGCGCCTCCACCGCGACGGCGAGGCGCTCGATGAGGGTGTCCAGGGCGGGGGGCGTTTCTTCGGGGGCGTGGGCCAGGTCAGTCCTGGTCACGAGGCTTCTCCCTTGTGATGGCTTCAATAGGCACTTTCAGGCGCTTGGCGATCCGGGTCAGGGTTTGCACTCCCGCCCCTTGCTGTTCCGTCTCAATGTGCGAGAGGTAGCCGGGGTCCCGATCGATGAGGTGTGCGAGCCGTCTCAGGCTCAGTCCGCGCAGTTCACGGAAGGCTCTGATTGCGGCTCCGTTCGGTGTCACGACACCTAAAGTAAGTGGGGTGGAGCGGCATTGCAAGGTGTTGCGCCGGATTAATTAGGTGTTTAGCCGTCTTTTCTAGGTGCCCGCTGGGGCACTGGGTGCCGTGCGACGGGCGCGCAGCGGGCACCACGTGCGCCGGGAGGCGCTTAAAAAGGCAACAAAAGTGAGCGGCGTGCACCGATCGATACAGGTCGTTTACGTGTAGCGATGGGTGCGTGTTGCCTGGGGCTCAGGCATGATGAGCGCATGCTTTGGGACTGGGCGCGCCTGGCCGCAGCCATCGTGGCGCGGCGCGACGAGATGGACTACACCCAGGTCGGCCTCGCGGAAGCCGCCGGGGTCAGCGAAGCGACCGTCCAGAACCTGGAGTCCGGCCGGGAGAGGAAGCGCCTGCCCAGCTCCCTGCCGAAGGTCGAGCAAGCTCTCGGCTGGGCGCCCGGATCAGGAGAGGCCGTCCTGGCCGGCGGAGACCCCACGCCGCAGCCGCGAACCCAGGCAGCCCCGCTCGAATCTCCGGCCCTGCCGCTGCGCATTCAGCAGGAACTTGCGGACGGTTCGCTTTTGGACACGACGGTTCTCGACCTGACTCCCCTCGGGTCTGAGGCGAAGATGATCGTCGTTGTCAAGGGCAAGCCTGACGCGAGCCCTGAGCAGATCCGCCGGGACCTGCTCGCCTGGGCGAAAGCGCAGCATCTCCTACAGAACCTCGTTGACGGCGGCGAGTCGACCGACGCTGCCAACTAGCTGCCACATTCAGTTCGTTCAGTCACTCCGCCCCCTGCACATGCAGCCTGCAAGTGTGATGTCATGTCCTGATACCGACGAGAGGGCCACACTCGGATGGTTTTGGGGGACCAGTGCGAGCGATGGTTCTTCGTACAACAGGCATGCCGCACGGCGCGCGCGCGTGGGCGCTGAGATGTAACGGCCGCAAGGTCCTGGTCGTCGATGTCGGCCGGATGACCGAAGTTGAGGTGGAGATCCTCAGGAAGCAACTCGACGACTCCCCTGAGGGCGATTGGCCGGAAGTTCGACACCTTCAGGAGCTGCTCACCGGTCTCGCCGGGTGAGCAGCTAGTCGCCGCGCCTGCATGGCCGCCCCCAACGGCCCGCAGGCAACGGTCTAACGCAGCGAGGTCACTCGATGGCATACGCCGAGAAGCGCAGCTGGGACAGCACACTCCGCAAGTGGCGATATCGGGGCCGGTACAAGCTCCCCAACGGGAAGTACGGCTCCATCGCCCGCGACGACAACGGGAACCCCTTCTATACGGAGCGGTCCGCCGAGCAGTACGCCCACGGCCTTGAGACTGACGTCCGCCGGAAGACGTTCATCAACCCCCGCGACGGGAGGACCACCGTTGCGAAGTGGGCGAAGACATGGCTGCCGTCCATCGATGTCGGGCCGCTCAGCGACAAGGAGTACCGGCTCCGGGTGAAGAACCACATCATCCCGGAATGGGGCACAGTCGCCGTCGCCGACCTGTCCCCCACGGGCATCTCCACCTGGGAGAAGGGACTGCGCCAGCAATACTCCAAGAACTACGCCGACTCCATCATGTCGACATTCCGGACGATGATGGACGACGCCGTCAGGGAGAAGCTCCGCGCCGACAATCCCATCGCCACCCGCACGTCGGGGCGACGGGGCAAGTACAAGCCGAAGCCCAAAGACGAGAAGGTGATCGCAACACCCCGACAGGCCCTGTTGATTGCCCGCAACGCGCTGGAGATGCGGGGGCCCAACGAGTACGCGATCGTCCTGACGTCGGCCTACACCGGTCTGCGGATTGGCGAGCTCGCCGGCGTACACCGTGACCAGCTAGCGCTCAAGGACGCTGGCGAGGGTGCCCGCCTGCACTCGGTGCAGCAGAGTCAGTACGTGAACGGCGTCTTCACCGAGATCGACAACAAGTACGACTCCGGGCGCGGACTGATCCTGCCCCCCTTCCTTGCCCGGCTGCTCCAGCAGCTCCTGGACTCACGGCCGAAGAGCGAGTGGGTCTTCACCGCACCGAAGGGCGGGCGGCTCCTGCGTGGTGGCGACTGGTACACCGAGACCTGGCATCCGCTGGTGTCCGGCCGCGCTCCGCGTGGCGTTGTCCGTGGGGCACGCGCCCGGGCCGGCGTGCGCCCCGTGCTCGGCGTCGAGGGCCTGACGCCCCACGGGCTGCGTCACTCGCAGAAGGTCTGGCTCGATGAAGGGAATCACCCTAGGGTTGCGGTAGAGGCGCGGATGGGGCATGTGCTCCAGGGCGTCGAGGGCACGTACTCGCATGTGACACTGGCGATGGAGCTGGCGATCGCCGAGTACCTCCAGGGGCTCTGGGAGGACTCGTTGAAGGTCGTCGTGGACCGCCGGGAGTTCGGCCCGTTTCCCGCCTTGGAACCTCCCCGGCGGAAACGATCTCCCAAAGTTCTCCCGCAAGCTGCATGATCTTGCGTTGGACGCAGCAGACCGCCCTCCCGGCGATGTTGGGAGGGCGGTCTTTTGTGGATCGCTCTACGCGTGTTCCGCTGTGCAGATGTGGCTAGCGGATCGGCATGCCCGAGAGCGTGCGGGCGATCACCAGGCGCTGGATCTCGCTGGTCCCCTCGAAGATCGTGTAGATGGCGGCATCGCGGTGCATGCGCTCCACCGGGTACTCGCGGGTGTAGCCGTTGCCGCCGAGGATCTGGATCGCCTGCCCGGTGACCTTCTTGGCGGTCTCGCTCGCGAACAGCTTGGACATCGAGCCCTCGGCGGAGGTGAAGGGCCGGCCGGCCGTTGCCATCCAGGAGGCGCGCCACACCAGCAGCCGGGCCGCGTCGATCTGCGTACGCATGTCGGCGAGCTGGAACGCGACGCCCTGGTTGTCGATGATCGGGCGGCCGAACTGCTCGCGGCCCTTGGCGTATTCGAGTGCGTAGTCGTACGCGGCGCGGGCCGTGCCGACCGCCATGGCGCCGACGGCCGGGCGGGAGGCCTCGAAGGTGGCCATGGCGGCGTTCTTCACCCTCCCCCAGCCTTCGGCCGGGGGGACCCCCACGCCGCCGCCCGCCTTCGCCTTCTCGCGGGCCCGGGCGAGCCGCTCGTCCAGCTTCTCCTTGCCGCCGAGCAGGCAGTGCCCGGGCACCCGGACGTCTTCGAGCACGACCTCGGCGGTGTGCGAGGCGCGGATGCCGTGCTTCTTGAACTTCTGCCCCTGGGACAGGCCGGGGGTGCCGGGCGGCACGATGAAGGAGGCGTGCCCCTTGGAGCCGAGCTCCGGGTCGACGACCGCGACGACGACGTGCACATTGGCGATGCCGCCGTTGGTGGCCCAGGTCTTGGTGCCGTTGAGGACCCACTCGTCCTTGGCCTCGTCGTACACGGCCCTGGTCCGCATGGAGGCGACGTCGGAGCCCGCGTCCGGCTCGGAGGAGCAGAAGGCGGCGACCTTCACGTCGTCCACGTCGCCGTACATCTGCGGTATCCAGGTGCCGATCTGCTCCTCGGTGCCGTTGGCGAGGACTCCGACGGCGGCGAGGCCGGTCCCGACGATCGACAGGGCGATGCCCGCGTCGCCCCAGAACAGCTCCTCCATGGCGACCGGGATGCCGAGACCGGTCGGGTCGAAGAACTGTTGGGCGTAGAAGTCCAGGGAGTAGATTCCGACCTTGGCGGCTTCCTGGATCACCGGCCAGGGGGTCTCCTCGCGCTCGTCCCACTCCGCGGCGGCGGGCCTGACGACGTCCTTCGCAAACCCGTGCAACCAGTCCCTGACCTGCTTCTGGTCGTCATTGAGTTCCATCGTGAACTCGGCCATGTCCCCTCCACCACTTCCCGTGCCACAGACAGGCGTTACTTGCGGTAACGGCAGTATGTTACTGACCGGTAGAGCCTGTCAACCGACCGTCGGCCGATCAGCGCGGGACCTGGCCGGAGTGTTACGTTGCGCAGGCATTCCGGATGGCGGAACACGTCGGCGGAACCACGCGAGACGTAAGACGCAGTACGAGTACGGGCGGGGAGACGAAGCCATGGAGACCACACACCAGGCCGATCAGCAGCGGACGTCGGCCGAGAGCCGTCGGCGGGAACTGCTGGAGGCGGCGGACCGGGTGGTGCTCCGGGACGGCCCCAAGGCATCGATGAACGCGATCGCCGCGGAGGCCGGGATCACCAAGCCGATCCTGTACCGGCACTTCGGGGACAAGGGCGGGCTGTACCGGGCGCTGGCGCAGCGCCACACGGACGCCCTGCTCGCCGCGCTGCGGGCGGCGCTGGACGCACCCGCGGAGCGCCGCGAGCGCGTGGAGGCCACGCTGGAGACGTACCTCGTGGCGATCGAGGCGCGGCCCCAGGTGTACCGCTTCCTCATGCACCCCGCGGAGGAGACCAGCGGCGGCGAGCACGCCGGGTTCGACGTGGGCCGCCACTCGGCGCCGCTGCTGCGGCGGATGGGCGAGGAGCTGGGCATCGTGATCGCCGAGCGGATCGACCTGGGTCCGGGGAGCGAGGCGCTGGCGCGGGTGTGGGGCCACGGGATCGTCGGCATGATGCACGCGGCGGGCGACTGGTGGCTGGGCGAACGCCCCTGCTCCCGGACGGAGTTGGTACGGGGCCTGGCGGACCTGCTGTGGGGCCGCCTGGCAGCGGCGGCGGACCGGGTGGGCGGGCCAGGCTTCTAGGCCCCGCCCCGCCCCTTCCCGCTGTGACATCTGCGGCTCCGCCGCGTGGCCCCCGGGGCGGGGGCCCCTGTTCGCCTGCGGGTCCGGCGGGGGCTGCTCGCGCGGTTCCCCGCGCCCCGTTTGGGCCCGGTGTTTTGCCTGCGGGCCGACTGTGGTTGCTCGCGCAGTTCCCCGCGCCCCGTTTGGGCCCGGTGTTTTGCCTGCGGGCCGACTGTGGTTGCTCGCGCAGTTCCCCGCGCTCCTGTTGGGCCCGGTGTTTTGCCTGCGGGCCGACTGTGGTTGCTCGCGCAGTTCCCCGCGCCCCTTAGGTAACTCCAGTCCCTCCGGCGTGCGAGGAGCGGCACCCTGGCACATTCAGCCCCTCCGGCGTTTGAGGAG
>NZ_JBHWUR010000150.1:0-16069 GCF_042737755.1 Streptomyces sp. NPDC059994 | reverse complement strand
GGGGGGGGGGGGGTGGCGGCGGGGGCCCCGGGGGCTACGCCCCCGGACCCCCGGGCGGGGCTGCGCCCCTGCACCCCACTACTGGGGCTTCGCCCCGGACCCCGCTTCGGGGCTTCGCCCCGGACCCCGTTCGTCTGCGGGCTGTGGGGGGGCTGGTCGCGCAGTTCCCCGCGCCCCTAAGGGGGCAGGGGCACCCCACTCCGCAAAGGCCGGAGGGGCTGTAGGTGCCGGTCTTCAGGGGCGCGGGGAACTGCGCGAGCAACCACAGCGGACCCGCAGACAAACACCGGGCCCAAAGGGGCGCGGGGAACTGCGCGACCAGCCCCCACCGAACCCGCAGTCAAAAACGGGGCCCGGGGCGAAGCCCCGAGCGGGGTGCGGGGCCGCAGGCACCGCTCAGGGGTCCGGGGGTCGAGGCCCCCGGGGAAGAATCCCCCCACCCCACCACGTTCAATGGACCGGGTGCGTCACCAGAGGCGCCGCCGGAAAAATGGGAGCGGGCGTGAGTGACGTGCAGGGCTCGGTGGACCCGGGGTACGAACCGGTCAGGGACGCCTTCGTCCGTAACTTCACCCACCGCGGAGACCACGGCGCCGCCGTCGCCGTGTACCGGGACGGGCGGAAGGTCGTCGACCTGTGGGGCGGGACCAAGGACGTCGACGGCCAGGCGCCCTGGGCTATCGACACCGCCCAGATCGTCCGCTCGGCCACCAAGGGCATAGCCGCCGCCGTCCCCCTCCTCCTCCACCAGCGCGGCCAGTTGGACCTGGACGCGCCCGTGGCCACGTACTGGCCCGGGTTCAAGGCGAAGGGCAAGGAGCGCACCCTCGTCCGGCACCTCCTCTCGCACCGCGCCGGAGTCCCCGCCCTCGACCGGCCCCTCACCCCCGCCGAGGCCGCCGACGGCGAGTCGGGACCGGCCGCGGTCGCCGCGCAGGCGCCGTTCTGGGAGCCGGGGTCCGGGCACGGGTACCACGCCCAGACGTACAGCTGGCTCCTCGGCGAGCTCGTCCGCCGCGTCACCGGCCGCACCCTCGGCCGCTGGGTCGCGGAGGAGATCGCCCGGCCGCTCGGGGCCGACTTCTGGATCGGGCTGCCGCAGGACGAGGCAGGGAGGGTGGGGCGCGTGGGACCGACGGAGGCGCCCCACCTCCCCGGGGCCATCGCCCTGCGGCCCAAGCGCGCCGTCTCCGCCGCGTACGAGGACCCCGCCTCCCTCACCCGCCGCGCCTTCGGCGCCATCGACCCGCTGCCGGACGAGAACGACCCCGCCTACCGCGCCGCCGAACTCGCCGCCTCCGCCGGTATATCCACCGCCCGCGGCCTCGCCCGCTTCTACGCGGCGGCCATCGGCGAGGTGGACGGGCGCCGCCTCTTCGCCCCGGCGACGGTCGCGCTGGCCCGTACCGAGGAGTCCGCGGGCCCGGACCGGGTCCTGGTCGTCAACACCCGCTTCGGACTCGGCTTCATGCTGCACGGCCCGGCGTGTCCGCTCCTGGGCCCCGGCTCGTTCGGGCACCCGGGCCGCGGCGGCTCGCTCGGCTTCGCCGACCCGGAGTCGGGCATCGCCTTCGGCTATGTCACCAACGGCCTCCAGAAGGGCGTCACCGCCGACCCGCGCGCCCAGGCCCTGGTGCGCGCGGTCCGCGAGGCGGTCGGGTAGCGGTTACGCCTTCGCCGCCGCCGTCCTCGGGTCGAAGCCGAACGGCAGCTCCAGGCGGTGCGTGCGCATCAGTTCGTCGTCCGACAGGACGTCCGCCGTCTTGCCGTCCGCCGCGATCGTCCCGCCGCTGAGGATCACGGACCGGCCGCACAGCTCCAGCGCGTACGGCAGGTCGTGCGTGACCATCAGTACGGTGACGTCCAGCGCCCGCAGGATGTCGGCCAGTTCGCGCCTGGACGCCGGGTCCAGGTTCGACGACGGCTCGTCCAGGACCAGGATCTCCGGCTCCATCGCGAGCACGGTCGCCACCGCGACCCGGCGGCGCTGGCCGAAGGAGAGATGGTGCGGGGGCCGGTCCGCGTACTCCGCCATCCCCACCCGCTCCAGCGCCTTGTGCACCCGCGCCTCCAGCTCCGCCCCGCGCATCCCCGACGCGGCCGGCCCGAACGCCACGTCCTCGCGGACCGTGGGCATGAAGAGCTGGTCGTCGGGGTCCTGGAAGACGATGCCGACCCGGCGCCGGATCTCGGCCAGGTTCCGCTTCTCCACGGGGAGCCCGGCCACCGTCACCGAGCCCGCGCCGCCGGTCAGGATGCCGTTGAGGTGCAGGACCAGGGTCGTCTTGCCCGCGCCGTTGGGGCCGAGCAGCGCGACCCGCTCGCCGCGCCCCACCGTCAGGTCGACGCCGAACAGGGCCTGGTGGCCGTCGGGGTAGGCGAAGGCGAGCCCGCTCACGTGCAGCGAAGCGGGCGCGGAGGAAGTTGCAGATGTGTTCACAGGGTCCACCCCAAGAGACAGATGACCAGAGCCGACGCGGGGAGCACCGCCGCGTAACGCCATTGCGCGCCGGTCGCCGTCACATCGTCGATGACCGGCATCGAACCCGCGTAACCACGGCTGACCATGGCCAGATGTACGCGCTCACCGCGCTCGTACGAGCGGATGAACAGCGCGCCCGCCGACTTGGCGAGGACGCTCCAGGCCCGCAGGCCCTTCGCCTCGAAGCCGCGCGAGCGGCGGGCGATCGACATCCGGCGCATCTCGTCCGTGATCACATCGCCGTAGCGGATCATGAACGACGCGATCTGGACCAGGAGCGACGGGAGTCTGAGCCGCTGGAGGCCGAGGAGCAGCGCCCGCAGGTCCGTGGTGGAGGCCAGGATCACCGAGGCGGCGACCCCGAGCGTGCCCTTGGCCAGTACGTTCCACGCGCCCCACAGCCCGTTCTCGCTCATCGACAGGCCGAGCACGTGCACCTGCTCGCCCGGCACCACGAACGGCATCAGCACGGCGAACGCCACGAACGGCACCTCGATCAGCAGGCGCTTGAGCAGGAAGCCCACCGGGATCCTGGCCGCGCCCGCCACCGTGCCGATCAGCACCGCGTACAGACCGAAGGCCCAGATCGCCTCGCGCGGGGTCGAGACGACCACGATCACGAAGAGGAAGACGGCCGCGATCTTGCAGTGCGGGGGCAGGTCGTGGACCGGCGAGACGGCCTGCCGGTACATCTTGTGCGTGTGGCCCGCGCCCATGTCAGACCTTCTCCGTCCGGGGCACGGCGGTGGGTGTGGCCTCGGCCGCGGCGGCGCCGCGGCGGCGCACCACCCAGAAGATCCCGCTGCCGACGCCGACCGTCACCGCGACTCCGGTCATGCCCGCGAGGCCGGTGGCGAGGCGGTCGTTGCCGATGTCCTTGACCGAGTAGCCCGCGAGCAGCGAGCCCTCGGTGGCGTGCTTCTTCTCCTGGGTGTCGATGCCCTTGTCGTGGGCCACCTTCTCCAGGCCGTCGGGCGAGGCGGACGCGTAGAAGGAGAAGAATCCCGCCAGCAGGAGGGCCGCGACGACGAACGCGGCGCGGACCTTGTGCGTGGAGCGCGCCGCGTCGGGTACGGGCTCGGGAGCGTGGGCGTCGACCAGTTCGCCGCCCACGCGGAGCTTCAGCGGGGCGTGCAGTCCGCGGGCCCCGTGGACGAGGTCGGGCCGTACGGCGATGACCGCGCCCACGGTGAGCGCCGTGATCGCGGCCTCGCCGATGCCGATCAGGATGTGCACGCCGACCATCGCGGTGAGCACCTTGCCGATGGGGACGTCGGTGGTGCCGCCGACCGAGTAGATCGCGGTGAAGGCGAGGGCGGCGGCCGGGACGGAGAGGAGGGCGGCGACGAAGGTGGCCGCGGTGATGGAGCCCCGCCTGCGGGGCAGCACCTTCACCAGGCCGCGGAAGACGGTGTACGCCACGACCGTCGTCACGATCGCCATGTCGGTGATGTTGACGCCGAGCGCGGTGAGGCCGCCGTCGGCGAAAAGGATGCCCTGCATGAGGAGTACGACGGAGACACAGAGGACGCCGGTGTACGGACCGACGAGTATCGCCGCGAGCGCCCCGCCGAGCAGATGGCCGCTGGTGCCGGCCGCCACGGGGAAGTTCAGCATCTGCACGGCGAAGATGAACGCCGCGACCAGACCCGCGAGCGGGGCCGTCTTCTCGTCGAGTTCACGTCGGGCCCCGCGCAGGCTGACCGCGATGGCGGCCGCCGCGCCTACTCCGGCTATCGCGGAGACGGGGGCGTTGATGAATCCGTCCGGGACATGCATGGGTGGTCTCCGCTGGGGCCTGGATGGCTGGAACCATTCGACTGAACCGCTCGATGATAGTCGTGCACCTGCGAACGGCTTGCAAGAGCGCGTGAGTGAGATTTACGAACCGTTCCCACGCCCGGCACGCCCCCCAAAATATGCGACATTTGATGACAAAGAACATGAACAGCTATGCGGAGCCAGGCAGAGCCAGCGTGAGGAGCGACTGATGTCCCCCGCCGTCGAGGAACACGCCCGCGCGAGGATCGTCTCGGACGCCCCGCACCACCGCGCCGTTCCGGTCGCCCTGCGCTACGACCCGGCCGAAGACCCGCTGACCGTGCGCTTCGAGTTCCCCGGGGGCAACGAGTGGGTCTTCCCGCGCACGTTGCTGGAGGCCGGGCTCCGCGGTCCCGCCCGCCGCGGCGACATCGTCGTCTGGCCGTGCGGCCGGGCCCAGACCGTCCTGGAGTTCCACTCCCCGGACGGCGTCGCGGTGGTCCAGTTCGACAGCTCTCCCCTGGTCCGCTTTCTGCGGCATACGTACAGCGTGACGCCCGCGCCGAGCGGACGGGCCTAATCGCCCCGGCGTAGCCGGACGTACGCAACGAAAGAGCCGGCCCCTACGCGTGATGCGTAGGGGCCGGCTCGGCGTTACGGGTGACGGGTGACGGGTCAGACGCGCGCGAGCTCGCGGTCGTCGTCGCCGTCGGACGCCTTCGCCGCGTGGGCCTTCAGGCCCTCACCCTCGACGTCGACGTTGGGCAGGATCCTGTCGAGCCAGCCCGGCAGCCACCAGGCCTTCGACCCGAGCAGCGCGAGCACCGCGGGGACGATCGCCATACGGACCACGAAGGCGTCGAAGAAGACCGCGATCGCGAGGGCGAAGCCGATCATCTTGATCATCTGGTCGCTGGCCCCGATGAAGCCGGAGAAGACCGCGATCATGATCACCGCGGCGGCCGTGACCACCCGGGCGCCGTGCCGGAAACCGGTCACGATCGCCTGGCCGGGACGCTCGCCGTGGACGTACGCCTCGCGCATCCGGGTGACGAGGAAGACCTCGTAGTCCATGGCCAGACCGAAGACCACTCCGACCATGAAGATCGGCATCATCGACATGATCGGGCCGGGGTTCTCCACCCCGAAGAGCCCGCCGAGCCAGCCCCACTGGAAGACCGCGACGACCGCGCCGAGGGCGGCGACCACCGAGAGCAGGAAGCCGAGGGCCGCCTTCAGCGGAACCAGGATCGAGCGGAAGACCACCATCAGGAGCAGGAAGGCCAGGCCCACCACGAGCGCCAGATAGGGCAGCAGGGCGTCGTTCATGCGCTGCGAGAAGTCGATGTTCATCGCGGTCGCGCCGGTGACCAGGACCTCGGCCTTGGTCTCGGACTTGATGTCCTTGCCCGCGTCCCGGATCGAGTGGACCAGGTCCTCGGTGTCCGTGGAGGACGGCTTGGACTTCGGGATCACCGTGATGGTCGCGGTGTCGCCCTCCTTGTTGAGGACGGGCGCCATGACCTCGGCGACGTTCGGCAGCTTCTTGATGGTGTCCGCGGTGCGGTCGGCCGCGGCCTTGGCACCGCCGGCCTTGGCGCCGTCCACGACGATCATCAGCGGGCCGTTGAAGCCCGGGCCGAAGCCGTCGGAGAGCGAGTCGTAGGCGCGGCGCTGGGTCGTCGACGTCGGCTGCGAGCCGTCGTCGGGCAGACCCATCTCCAGGGAGGCGGCCGGGACGGCGACGACGCCGAGCCCGATCACACCGGCGAGCAGCACCCAGACGGGCTTGCGCAGTACGAGGCTGGACCAGCGGGTGCCCATGTTCGGCTTGGCCTCGGCGGGCGAGGGGACCGTGCCGGCGTCCATCGCCTTGCGGGTGCGGCGGCCGAAGACGCGCTTGCCCGTGAAACCGAGCACCGCCGGGATCAGGGTGAGTGCGATGAGGACCGCGATCACGACCGTACCGGCCGCGGCCACGCCCATCTTGGTGAGCATCGGGATGTTGACGACCGCGAGGCCGCACAGGGCGATGACGACGGTCAGACCGGCGAAGACGACCGCGGAACCGGCGGTTCCGACGGCCCTGCCTATCGCTTCCTCGCGGTCCCGGCCCTCGCGGAGCTCGGCCCGGTAGCGCGAGACGATGAAGAGCGCGTAGTCGATGCCGACCGCGAGGCCGATCATCGAGGCCAGCGTCGAGGTGGTGTTGCCGAGGTCCAGGACGTTGGCGAGCGCGGTGATGGTCGAGACGCCGATGCCGACGCCGATGATGGCGGTGACCAGCGGAAGCCCGGCCGCGATCAGCGAGCCGAAGGTGATCATCAGCACGATGCCGGCGATCACCACGCCGATGATCTCGCCGGAGCCCGTCTCGGGATTGGCCTGGAGCGCGTCACCGCCGATCTCGACGGTGAGCCCGGCCTTCTCGGCGGCCTTGCCGGAGTCCTCCAGCGACTTGCGGTCGCTGTCCTCCAGGGCCATGCCGTTGACCTTGTACTTCACCGATATGTACGCGGTCGAGCGGTCCTTGGAGACGGCGTTGGCCTCATACGGGCTGGTGACCGAGGAGACCTGGTCGGAGCCCTTGGGCAGGTCGGCGACGACCTTGTCGACCTGGGTCTTGCTGCCCGGGTCGTCCATGGTCTTGCCGGCCGGGGCCTTGAAGACTATTCGGGCGGTGGCGCCGTCGGCGCTGCCCCCCGGGAAGCGCTTTTCGAGCAGGTCGAAGGCCTTCTGGGCCTCCGTTCCCGGCATCGAGAAGGAGCTGGCGGAAGGAGAGGATGCGGACGCGGCGCCGAATCCGGCGAGGAACAGCAGCGCCACCCACACCAGGGCGACATAGCGGCGGCGCCGGAAGGCGAACCTGCCGAGTCGGTAGAGGAACGTGGCCACGAGGGCGTACTCCCGGTCGGGTCGATGGAAACAGGGCGTGGATAACCAGCCCGACGACGAGAGCGGCGTACGTCAGGTGGGGCAGGTTGGTGGGGAGCTAGACGGGATCGCCGAGGGCGGGGAGGACCACGGCGTCGATGTAGTTTCCGAGGAAGGCCTTGTCCACCGGCTTGTCCTCGACGAGCTGCCGGGCGACGAAGGCGCCGACCAGCATGTGTACGACGTAGGGGATCGCGGGACAGTCCGCGCGGACCTCCCCGCGTTCCACCGCGCGCCGCAGCACCTGGTCGAGGCCGGTGATCTCCGGCTCGATCAGCACTTCGCGCAGCGCCTGGTGGAGGTCCGGGTTGTCATGGACGGCGCGCATCAGGCCCCGCATCAGCGCGGAGTCCTTCTCCAGCTTGCAGTCGTCCTCAAGACCGACCAGCTCGTGGAAGTCGCGGCGCAGCGAGCCGGTGTCGATCTGGTGGAGACCGACCGGCTTGTTGTGCCGCAGCGCCCGCGCGACCAGCTCCGGCTTGTTCCCCCACTGACGGTAGAGGGTGGCCTTGCTGGAGCGGGTACGGGCGGCGACGGCGTCCATCGTCAGGGCGTCGTAGCCGACCTCGCGCAGCAGGTCGAGCACCGACTCGTACAGCTCTGCCTCACGTTCGGCCGTGAGCCTGCTTGCCATTCCTCGACCTCCCATCCGAACGAAACGGTTTCGTACTCGTTCGAAGATATCGCTCCGGCTGAGCGAAACGAAATCGTTTCGCTTGTGTTCTGTGCCACAACTGACAGGGCTCCATAAGTTGCCGCACCCCCGTCGCGCGGAAAGCATTGACGAGTGAGCGACGCACGCGAGGACGACCAGCAGCCGGCGCCCGTGACCGAGGGCGCATACCTCCGCTTCCCGCATCTGCACGACGACTTGATCTGCTTCGCCGCCGAGGACGACCTGTGGGTCGCGCCCCTGGTCCCAGCCGGCCACAGCCCGTCGCGGGCCTGGCGGGTCACCGTCGACCGCACCAAGGTCAGCCATCCCCGGTTCTCCCCCGACGGGAAACAGATCGCGTACACGACCTGGCGCAGCCTGGACCCGGAGATCCACCTGGCCCCCGTGGGCGGCGGCCCGGCCCGGCGGCTGACCTACTGGGGCTCCACCGACACCCGGGTCTGCGGCTGGACCCCCGACGGCCACATCCTGGCCGTCTCCTCCCACGGCCAGCCCTTCTCGTACTTCTCCTGGGCCTACAGCGTCCCCGCCGACGGCTCCCCCGGCGGGCGGCTGCCCTGGGGCCCGGTCTCGGACATCGCGGTCACCGACCTCGACGGCGAGCGCCGCACCCTGCTGCTCACCGGCAAGCCGCCGCACGAGCCCGCCGCCTGGAAGCGCTACCGGGGCGGCGCCATGGGCCGGCTGTGGCTGCACGGCGAGCGGCTGCTCCCGGACATCGGCGGCCATCTCGACTCGGTGATGTTCGTGGCGGACCGCATCGCGTTCCTCTCCGACCACGAGGGCGTCGGCAACCTCTACTCCTGTCTGCCCGACGGCTCCGGCCTGCGCCGCCACACCGACCACGACGAGTACTACGCCCGGCACGCCTCCTCGGACGGGCACCGGGTGGTCTACCAGTGCGCGGGCGACCTGTGGATCGTCGACGCCCTCACCCCCGGCTCGGCCCCGCGCCGTCTGGACGTGCGCCTGGGCGGCCCGCGCGCCGGACGGCGTACGTACCAGGTGCCCGCCGCCAGCCACGTGGACGCGCTCTCGGTCGACGCCACGGGCCGGGCCAGCGCGGTCGTGGTGCGCGGCAGCCTGTACTGGCTGACCCACCGCGACGGCCCGGCCCGCACGATCACCGACACCGCGGGCGTACGGGTCCGCCTGCCCGAGATGCTCGGCACCGGCGGCCAGGTGGCATACGTGACGGACGCGGACGGCGAGGACGCGGTGGAGATCGCCTACCTGCCCCGGGCCAGCGGCGAGCGCGAGCCGAGGCGGCTGGCCTCCGGCGAGCTCGGCCGGGTCCAGGAGCTGCTCTCCGACCCGGAGGGCGAACGCCTGGCGATCGCCTCGCACGACGGCCGGCTGCTGCTGATCGACGCCACCGAGGAGTCCAACGGCGAGGCCACCGAACTGATCCGCTCGATCAACGGACCCGTCCGCGACCTGGCGTTCTCGCCGGACGGCTGCTGGCTGACCTGGTCCCACCCGGGCATCGGCCGCTCGCTGCGCCAGATCAAGATGGCCCGGATCTCCGGGCCGGGCGCGCGGGTCATCGTGGATGTCACCAACGGCCGCTTCGAGGACGAGAACCCGGTGTTCACCCGGGACGGCCGCTATCTCGCCTTCCTCTCCTGGCGCGGCTTCGACCCGGTCTACGACGTCCACACCGGCGACCTCTCCTTCCCGCTCGGCTGCCGCCCGTATCTGGTGCCGCTCTCCTCGGCCACCCCTTCCCCCTTCGCGCTGCTGCCCGACGGGCGCCCGGCCGCGGGCGGGCTCGACCCGCTGGACGACTCGGGCGACGGCACGGTGACGGTCGAGGTGGAGGGCCTGGAGAGCAGGGTGACGCCGTTCCCGGTGGCGGCCTCCAAGTACTCGGCGCTGAACCCGGTGTCCGGCGGCGGGCTGGTGTGGCTGCGCTGGCCGATCTCGGGCGCGCTGGGCGAGACCTTCGCCAACCCGGCGGACACCTCGGGCCGCCCGACCCTGGAGCACTTCGACATCATCAAGGCGCGCAAGACCGAACTCGTCGACCACCTCGACTGGTTCGCGGTGAGCGGCGACGGCAGCCGACTGGTGGTCGTCGACGAGGGCGAGCTGCGGGCCGTGCCCGCCACCGAGTCCGGCGACACCGACTCCACGGTCTACCTCGACCTGCGCCGCGTCCTCCACGAGGTCGACCCGCCCTCCGAGTGGCGCCAGGCGTACGACGAGGCGGGCCGGATCATCCGCGCGTACTTCTGGGAGCCGCAGATGTGCGGCATCGACTGGAAGGCGGTCCTCGACCAGTACCGCCCGCTGGTCGAACGGGTCGCCTCCCCCGACGAGTTCGCGGACCTGCTGCGCGAGGTCCTCGGCGAGCTGGGCACCTCGCACGCGTACGTCTCGGCCGCCCGCAGGAACGAGGGCCCGCCCCACTACCAGCGCCCCCAGGGCCTGCTCGGCGCCAACTTCGTCCACCGCGAGGACGGCTGGATGGTGCGGCGCATCCTGCCCGGCGACTCCTCCGACTCCAAGGCCCGCTCGCCGCTGGCCGGCACCGGCATCCGCGAGGGCGCGGTCCTCACCCATGTCGACGGCCGCCCGGTGGACCCGGTGGCGGGCCCGTACCCGCTGCTCGCGGGCTCGGGCGGCACGACCGTCGAGCTGACCTTCGAGCCCGCCGAGGGCGAGGGCCGCTCGCGCCGGGTCGCGGTGGTCCCGCTGGTGGACGAGCGCCCGCTGCGCTACCAGGACTGGGTGGCCAAGCGCCGTGCGGTGGTGCGGGAGCTGAGCGGCGAGAAGTGCGGCTATCTCCACATCCCGGACATGGGCGGCTCGGGCTGGGCCCAGTTCAACCGGGACCTGCGCCTGGAGATGTCCCGCCCGGCACTGATCGTCGACGTACGCGGCAACGCGGGCGGCCACATCAGCGAGCTGGTGATCGAGAAGCTCACCCGCAGGATCATCGGCTGGGACCTCACGCGCGACGCCCAGCCCGTCTCGTACGCCTCGAACGCCCCCAGGGGCCCGGTGGTGGCCCTGGCCGACGAGGCGACCTCCTCCGACGGCGACATGATCACCGCGGCCTTCCGCCTCCTCAGGCTCGGCCCGGTGGTCGGCCAGCGCACCTGGGGCGGCGTGGTCGGCATGACCGGCCGCCACACGCTGGGCGACGGCACGGTGATCACGGTGCCGATGAACGCGGCCTGGTTCGACAGGTACGAGTGGTCGATCGAGAACCACGGGGTCGAGCCGGACCTGGAGATCCTGCGCACCCCGCTGGACTGGGCGGAGGGCCGCCACGCCCAGCTGGACGACGCGGTCCAGCTGGCGCTGGATCTGCTGTCCGGTACGCCCGCGGCCACGCCGCCCGGGTATACGAACACTCCGGATCGGCGACGGCCGGAGCTCCCGCCGCGGTGATTCGTCTGCGGCTGGTCTGTGGCTGGTCGCGCAGTTCCCCGCGCCCCTGAGATGCGCCCCTCCGGGGCGCCCAAGGAATTGCCGCGCAGCGGCATTTCAGGGGCGCGGGGCTGTGACATGTGCGGCTCCGCCGCGATGGGGGTCCCCCCTGTTCGAGCGGAGCCGAGAACTTGGGGGAGCGACCAGCCACACGCGGCCCGCAGACAAATACCGCACCGCTCAGGACCCGTCCGCCAAACGGCGGTCCATCGCCAGGGACAGTTCCGCCTCGACCACGTGCTTGGCCAGCGGGCGCAGCCGGGCCAGGTCCTGGTCCGGGGCGTGGGTGTGGAGAAGGTCGACGAACAGGCGGGCCAGGGCGTCCGCGTGGGAGCGGACCTCGCGGCCCGCCGCCAGGACCGCGGCCAGCGGGACGCCCTCGCGGACGAGTGCGGCCGAGACGTCGAGCAGGCGGCGGCTGATGTGGACGATCTCCTCGCCGTCGACCGCGAGGTAGCCGAGGTCGAGGGCCGCCGCCAGGTTCTCCGGGGTCACCTGGCCCGCGAAGTGGTCCGCGAGGGCTTCGGGGGTGAGCCGGACCGGGGTCTCCTCGGTCGGCTCGACCAGGCCGAGCGCCTCGCCCGCGTCGCGGCCGGACTCGAACGCGGCGGTCAGGTCGGCGATGCCGGAGAGGGTGTGGCCGCGTTCGAGGAGCGCGGCGATGGTGTGCAGCCGGGCCAGGTGGTGGTCGTCGTACCAGGCGATGCGGCCCGCGCGGCGCGGCGGCGGGATGAGGCCGCGCTCGCGGTAGAACCGCAGGGTGCGCACGGTGATGCCGGCCTTGGCGGCCAGCTCCTCCATGCGGTACTCGCGGGGCGGGGCGGGGGTGTCGCCCCCGGGTGCGCTGCCGTCTCCTCCGTCTGCCACGCCCGCCAGCCTATGTTGTACCGCCAGTAACTTTCCCCGGCCGGACCCCTACCGCTCGGTATGCCGCTGCTCTACCCTCCCAACTGTGCCAGTGATTACTGGCAGAGTCGCGCGTCATGGAGACTCTCCGCACAGACGTCCTGCATGGAGGCGGTGGCATGGTCCAGCACGAGCGCGAGCCCGAGCACGTACGGGTGGCGGTGATCGGGTCCGGATTCGGCGGGCTCGGGGCCGCGGTCCGGCTGCGGCGGGAGGGGATCACCGACTTCGTCGTCCTGGAGCGGGCCGGGTCGGTCGGCGGGACCTGGCGGGACAACAGCTATCCCGGGTGCGCCTGCGACGTACCGTCCCATCTGTACTCGTTCTCCTTCGCGCCCAACCCGGACTGGCCGCGCACGTTCTCCGGGCAGGAGCACATCCGGGCCTATCTGGAGCACGTCGCCGACACCTTCCGGCTGCGCTCCCACATCCGCTTCGACCACGAAGTGACGATGATGCGGTGGGACGGCGAGCAGTTGTACTGGGTCGTCGAGTGCGCCAACGGCGCCACCCTCCACGCCGATGTCGTCGTCTCCGCGACCGGGCCGCTCTCCGACCCCAGGATGCCCGGGATCCCCGGCCTCGACGGCTTCCCCGGCAAGGTCTTCCACTCCGCCCGCTGGGACCACGACTACGACCTGCGCGGCAAGCGCGTCGCCATGATCGGGACCGGCGCCTCCGCGATCCAGATCGTCCCGGCCATCCAGCCGCAGGTCCGCAGCCTCACGCTCTTCCAGCGCACCCCGCCCTGGGTCATGCCGCGCGTGGACCGGGCGATCACCGCCCCCGAGCGCTGGCTGCACCGGCAGCTGCCGTTCACCGGGGCCGCCCGCCGCGGACTGCTGTGGGGCATCCGGGAGTTGCAGGTCAGCGCGTTCACCAAGCGGCCGGGCGAGCTCGGGCTCGTCGAGTCGCTGGCCAAGCGGAACATGGCCCGGGCCATCAAGGACCCGGCCCTGCGCGCCAAGCTGACGCCGGACTACCGGATCGGCTGCAAGCGGATCCTGCTGTCGAGCGCGTACTACCCGACGCTCGCCCGGCCCAATGTGGACGTCATCGCCTCCGGGCTCAGCGAGGTGCGCGGCTCCACGCTCGTCGCCGCCGACGGGACCGAGACCGAGGTCGACGCGATCATCTTCGGTACCGGCTTCCACGTCACCGACATGCCGATCGCCGACCGCGTCGTCGGCGCGGACGGGCGCACGCTCGCGGAGACGTGGAAGGGCGGCATGGAGTCGCTGCGCGGCGCCACCGCCGCCGGGTTCCCCAACTGGATGACGATCATCGGGCCCAACACCGGTCTCGGGAACTCCTCGATGATCCTGATGATCGAGTCCCAGCTCAGCTATATGGCCGACTATCTGCGGCAGTTGGACGTCCTCGGGGGCCGCGTCGCGCTCGCCGCCCGGCCGTCCGCCGTGGGCGCCTGGAACCGGCGCGTCCAGGAGCGCATGAAGCGGACCGTGTGGAACACCGGCGGCTGCACCAGCTGGTACCTGGACGCCGGCGGGCGCAACACCACCATCTGGCCCGGCACGACCGGCGAGTTCCGCAAGGAGACCCGCGAGGTAGACCTCGGGGAGTACGAGGTGGTCCGCGCCCGGGCCGCCGAGCCCGCCCCGGCGGCGCCGAAGCCCCGCAAGGGCCGCAAGGCGTCCGGTGCCGGTGCCGGTGCCCCCGAGGCGGTGGCCTCATGAGCCGCACGAGCTCCCCGCGCCGCCCCGCGCACGTCACCTCGGGCCCCTTCGCCCCGCCCGCCCCCTCCCGTACGCTCACCGCCGTCTCCGCCGACGGCGCCCGGCTGCATGTCGAGGTGCACGGTCCCGAGGGTGCCCCGGCCGTCGTCCTCGCACACGGCTGGACCTGCTCGACCGCCTTCTGGGCCGCGCAGATACACGCGCTGGCCGAGGACCACCGGGTCGTCGTCTACGACCAGCGCGGCCACGGCCGTACGGCCGCGAGCGCCGTCTGCTCCGCCGACGCGCTCGCCGACGACCTGGAAGCGGTGCTCGCCGCGACGCTCGCGCCGGGCGAGCAGGCGGTGCTCGCCGGGCACTCCATGGGCGGCATGACGCTGATGGCCGCCGCCCGGCGCCCGGGGCTGCGCGAGCACGCGGCGGCGGTGCTGCTCTGCTCCACGGGCAGCTCGCAGCTGGTCGCCGAGTCGCTGGTGGTGCCGCTGCGGCCGGGCCGGCTGCGCACCCGGCTGACCGGCGCCGTCCTCGGCTCGAAGGCCCCGCTCGGGCCGGTCACGCCGGTGGCCAAGAAGATCCTGCGGTACGCGACGATGGGCCCGGGGGCCGCGCCGGACCGGATCGAGGCGTGCGCCAGGATCGTGCACGGCTGCGGCCGGGGACCCCGTTACGCCTGGTCGCAGGTCCTTGCGGAGCTCGAAATCGACGCCCTGGTAAGGGAGTTGAGAGTGCCCACCGCCGTGGTGGCGGGAACGGCCGACCGGCTCACCCCGCCGGTGCACGCCCGGCGGATCGCGGCCGCGCTGCCCGTCTGCGTGGGGCTCACCGAGCTCACCGGCATCGGGCACATGACCCCGGTGGAGGCCCCGGAGGTCGTCACGGAAGGCATCCGTGAACTGGTTCGTACGTATGTGACGGTCGAGGAGGACGTGGCATGAGCAGGGTGAGCCTGGAGGGGCAGGTCGCGGTCGTCACGGGCGCGGCCCGGGGCGTCGGCGAGCTGCTGGCGCGCAAACTGTCGGCGCGCGGCGCCAAGGTGGCCCTGGTCGGCCTGGAGCCGGACGAGCTGAAGCGGGTGGCCGCGCGGCTGCACACCGAGGCGCAGACGTGGTTCGCGGACGTCACCGACCACGAGGCGATGGCGCGGGTCGCACAGGAGATCAAGCAGCGGTTCGGCAAGGTCGACATCGTGGTCGCCAACGCGGGCGTCGCCTCGGGCGGGCCGTTCGTGGACTCCGACCCGGACGCGTGGCGGCGGGTCATCGAGGTGAACCTGATCGGCGGCGCGGTCACGGCGCGGGCCTTCCTGCCCGTACTGATGGAGAGCCGTGGCTACTTCCTCCAGATCGCCTCGCTCGCCGCGATCACCCCGGCGCCGATGATGACGGCGTACTGCGCGTCCAAGTCGGGCGTGGAGGCCTTCGCGCACAGCCTGCGGGCCGAGGTGGGCTACAAGGGCGTACGGGTCGGGGTCGGGTATCTGTCCTGGACCGACACGGACATGGTGCGCGGCGCGGACCAGGACGACGTGATGCGCGAGCTGCGCCAACGGCTGCCGTGGCCGTCCAACCGCACCTATCCGCTGGGCCCGGCCGTCGACCGGATCGTGGCCGGCATCGAGCGCCGCTCCTCGCATGTGTACGCGCAGTGGTGGCTGCGGGGGATGCAGTCGGTGCGCGGCTATCTGCCCGCGGTCATCGGGGCCGTGGGCCAGCGCGAGATGCGGCGCTTCGAGCCCCGCCTCGCGGGCGTCGGGCGCGGACTCGTGGGCGCGGGCGGGGCCGCCGACGAGCAGGAACGCACGCTCCGTGACCTTCCGTAACTGATCGAAATGCGCGGTATGTCCAGCCGTGTCACGCTGGTCGAGGCCCGGGGGAGCCGTGGGAACAGCCCCGGCACCCGGCCCCTCATACCCCTTCAGGAGTGAACTCGATGGGCACCAAGGACCAGTTCCAGGACAAGGCGAAGCAGGCCCAGCAGAAGGGCCAGCAGGCGATGAGCTCGAAGAAGGACCAGCAGCAGGAGCGCTCGCGGCAGGCTCAGCAGAAGGGCCAGCAGAACCCGGACGAGGCGCAGCGGGCCTCGCAGGAGCAGCAGGACAAGTTCGACATGGACTACGACGCCTGACGCTTCGCGCTCTGCGCGCGTACGAAGCGGCGCACCCGGGTTGCCCGGGTG